>CALGSR010000093.1 GCA_937902115.1 uncultured Bacillus sp.
GAAAAACTTGATACCGGCGCAACAAAATTAGCTGTAGCCGTAATCGCGACGATAATGACCATAATATTTGAAATCAAACCTGCCAAAGCAGCTGCCTGACCTATAACAAGAGCACCAACAATTGATACCGTCTGACCGACCGCTCTCGGCATTCTTACGCCCGCTTCGCGTAATATTTCAAATGAAATTTCCATGATAATTACTTCGATAAGCGCCGGGAAAGGCACCTGCTGCCGTTGGGCGATAATACTGATTAATAAATTAGTTGGCAGCATTTCCTGATGAAATGTCAGAAGTGCCACATAGGCTGCAGGTGTGATAATGACAATCATAAAGGCGATATAACGAAGAATTCTTGTAAAACTCGCTAAATAGATATCCTGATAATAATCTTCTGCTGAGATAAAGAAATCTGTAAATACAACTGGGACTAATAAGACAAAAGGGGTTCCATCGACAATAATCACAATTTTTCCTTCCACCAAATTTCCCGCAACGGTATCAGGTCGTTCTGTATTCAATGCCAAAGGAAATAATGTCAGTGTTTTATCTGCAATCAACTCCTCAATATTAGCTGACTCAAACACAGCAGCAACATCTATATCGGAAACCCTTTTTCGCACTTCAGCAACAATTTCATGATTAGCAACTCCATTGATATAACCAATGATGACCTTTGTCTTTGTTTCACTTCCAAGCAAAAACTGTTCAAAACAAAGTCCGGGGTTCTTTATTCTTCTCCGAATCAGTGACAGATTCGTCGATGAGCTCTCAACAAAGCTATCTTTCGGTCCCCTAATAACGGTCTGGGATGTCGGTTCTGCTACCTGACGGAAATTATTATTTGCCATGCTTATCGAAATATAAATTGGAAATGTACGAATCGAAATCACAACATATCCATCCAATAACGCATGGATGATTTCTTCATCACTAGTTATCAAGTTAAAAATAGATCCACCGAATTGCTGCTGGCAATAACTCTTTAGGCCCTCCTCAGTATGCAAGTCAAATGAATCCGTTTCCTGATAAGTATGTTTGTTTATTAGGGTACTTTGTAGCTGCTGCGTATCTATCGCACTTTCAAGATAAAACAAAAGCCCGTCTGCCTCAGCAATTTTCATATCTTCAAAAATTAAATCAGATGTATTCCCAAAAACACGCTGCATTCTCTCTCTCACATCATCAAGACTGCTTTGAGCATCATTCGGTTCTTTTTTTACCTCATCATGAAACTCCTTTTCCAGAAGTCCCGATAAAATCTTTTTTCTGCGTCTAATCCGAACAAGCGGTTTGTCAGAAGCCAATATTTCACCCCCGCATCATTGTTTGTCCATTATTGCTCTTCATTTTTTTCACCTTTCTCATGAGAAAAATGAAGGTAATGCCTGGTATTAAAAATTGCATGAGCATATGAAACTGGCTAGTGAGGGTATAGCTTGACTTTTCCATATGCTCTCCATAATTGGCGGCATTTAACAACGTAAAAGCAGCTGCAAATATAGAAATTGGAAAGACAAAATACCTGTAAGGTAAACGAAAGATATATTCAAGTCCCTTTAAACTGCAATAAAGAAAAAGCGCACTTTTAATGAAGACGCCTAATATCATAATAAACACGACAATGGAATCCAATCTCTCTAAGACTTCACCTATCGACACCAATCTAGCTGCGCTTAGCAATGGAAAACTAGAGGATTGGTATACATTCGTACCAAGTGAAACGACCATGAGCATGGTACCGATAATGAGCAGCGCACTTGCAATCAGTACAGCAAAGAGTGATAATTTATGTCCTTTTTTTAATTCTCTTATACTAGAGAGAATGATGGTAAAGACGATTAATTCGCCAAAAGGAAATACGAGCAGGGAGGGAAATATAGCCTTAAACACAGGCTGCCACCCTTCCCCTAGTATAGGCTGCAAACGATAAAACCGGACAACGCCGCTTATCGGCAACAAAAACAGCAGGGAAAGGAGAAAAAAATAGATATAAGGTGAAAAGATCTCTGAGATTCTCCCTAGCACCTCTAACCCAAGATAGAGGACATAGGCTAATATACATATAAAGGATAAAATAATGACTTCCATTGGGGTCTGCGGCATAATGGCTGCTGTTATCATTTCTCCAAAGCTCCGTATTACTCTCGTACTTATATAAATAAAATAAGTAACATAGACAATGCTCAATACTACGGCTATTTTTCTTGTAAAACAGAACTCCATGATTTCATATAAATTTTTGTTGGGCAGCTTCTGCAGCAAACTGAAGTAAAACAACATCAGTCCAACTCCGATAAACATCGCGATTAGAATAGCAATCCATCCGTTTTGCTGAGCATCTTTCCCAATACCTACGACGATGGAACTACCAAGCAGCAAATTGACGATTAAGGTAAATAATTGTGTTGAAGAGATATTTTCTTTTAACATAATGGCCCTGTCCCCTTCGCATACCTTTGTCCATTGTATATCTAAACAAATACTCATCGATTAACTCTTTACGTTGTCCGCTTTTTGTTTTTATTCTTTTTTATTCTAATATCAATCACTATTGCCGAGCCAAAGCCGATTAGAATCATAAAATATAACGCAATTCTTCCAAATAGCGGATTAATATAATATAGAATTCCTACCTCTTCCATAAATGTGTAATGAAACAGCGTCATATCAATGGTGAAAATAACACAATTAAGAAAAATAAAAACTAAAACAGTAGCAAGAGTAACCAATCCAATTACCCCTTTCCTTCACATTTATAACTTTTTAAAAACTGACTCCTTGAATTTATATCCCTTCCATTTGCATTGTCGTATTGTGGGCTGACTTCTTTTTCCAAGGCAAAACAGTCATAAACATTACTGTTAAATCATTATATTTCCAGACATAGTTTGTCTTATATTTGAAATTTTATCCAAAAGGGTTCAATTGAAATCCTTGCATAGAAAACGGTGCGGTTGGAAAAACTATCCATAGCATGAAATGACGGAAGGAAGTAAAAATGCCATCTGCAAACCGCATGACAGAAAATACAGAATTTAGGTAATAAACTTTCATTTTACCGAATGGTTTTTTTTTACTAAAATGGTATTACAATGACGAATTTTGGCGAAACATGTCATAAAGGTATAAATCTACGTTCTTTGGTCATACCTTATAGAGGTTACATTTTTAACAGAATGGGGGATAATCAATTGTCTGCCACTTTACAACACGTTCTTGGAAAACGCGGAATTATAAAGCAGCATAAGCAATGGTATGTCTTAGATGATGATTTCACTTGGAATCTTAAGAATGTGTACCATTCTACTTTTAAATATTTAGAGAGCAATATCAATATTCCGGTTGTTTTTTGTTCGATTCTTGAAGCGAATAAGATTATCGCGGATTTAGGGGATGAAGAAGACGAGTATTTGCGTTTTGCCTCCGGAATTTACTGGCGGGAATTAGGGATCGTTTTTATTTTTAAATATGATCAGTTTATTCCCTTAATCGAGACGTTGTTTCATGAATTCCGCCATGTCATGCAAGACTTGGACCCTGAATTCAGACATCATTTTGAAACAGATAAAAAATTACCTTACCAAGAACGTTTAACTGAAATTGATGCTTTCCAATTTGCCAAGGTGAAGCTAAACGAATATTTAGCAACGGGAATTCCATCTTATTTAGTTTCTTAGCATGTTTCATTTTGAGATATTTTAATAAAAAAGGACACACCAAATGAGTGGTGTGCCGAAAAGAGCTCATCTTTGTGAATAAATAAACTTGTTGGGACCAGCCTCATTAATCAATAACCGGCTGGTCCTTTCTTTCCTTCGTGGTCGTTGAAAATTCAACAAGTTCTTCACTAACGCGTGTGCTTCGTTTTTTATTTTTATTACGCTGCGCATTTGCATTTCCTCTTTTTGTTCTGCCCATCTAATCACTACTCCCTTGTTTTTCATTAGAGCCATGAATTCGCTTTCCAGCTCCTCAACTTACAGTGATAGTATGAGTAGAACCGTTCACATTATACGTTTTATACCGTTTAATCTGTTAAGGTGAATTTCGGTACATTAGAATGTAGTGTGTCGATGGATTTTACTTCGCCTCGACAATATCTTCCCCATGAAATCTTTTCATCTCAACTTCAATATCCATTTCCCGGCCATATTTCTTCAATTCCCGTTCCTCCCGATCCGTAACCAATGATATCACGGTTCCGGCTGCGCCAAAGCGTCCAGTACGGCCTGAGCGATGCACATATTGATTGAGGTCCTTTGGAAAATCAAAGTGGACAACATGGGTAATTCCTTGAATATCAAGTCCCCTTGCCGCTACATCCGTTGCCAACAACATAGGCGTTTTTCCTTGGCGGAAAAGACGCAGCGATTTTTGCCGCTCCATTTTATTTAAGTCACTGTGAAGAATACTAGCTTTAATTTGTTTGAACTGCAGTTTTTCAGATACTACAGTTAAGTTTCCAATATCTCTGACAAAAACAAGTGCTTTTACATCAGGTAGTCGGGAAATTTTCTCAAGAAGCTTAATTTTGTCACGCGCTTCACTTTGAAAATAAATATGTTCCACCTTTGCGGCTTCAATTGTTTCATCCTTTTGGACAGAAATCATTTCCGCTTCCTTAGTCAGCTCCTGTGCCAGCTTGACTGTGTGTTCCGGAAGGGTTGCCGAAAATAAAACAACCTGGCGCTCACTTAATGTTGATTTTATAATTTGTTTAATCGTATCTGTGTGCTCAGGAACTAATAATTGATCCCCTTCATCGAGAACAACAGTCTTTACTTCATGCATCTTTAATTTTTTCTGTTTAATCAACTCATTGAGCCGACCTGGTGTGCCAACAGCAATATGCGGGTGTTTTTTTAATTTTTCCAACTGCCGTTTCACATTTGCTCCGCCAATAAACGATGCACTGCGAATTCCGCTTCCCTCTGCCCACTTTTGAATTTCAGACAGGATTTGCATCACAAGCTCCTGTGACGAAGCCATAATCAAAGCTTGGACATTCAACTTTTCGGTATCAATGGCATTTAATACCGGCAGCAAATAGGCCAATGTTTTACCTGTACCTGTCGGTGATTGGGCAATAATATCTTTTTTATCTAAAATAGCTGGAATCGCAAATGATTGAATGGATGTTGGACGAACAAAGCCCGTCTTTTCCCACACCTGCTGGATAGAGGGCCTTAATTGAGTGATAAGTTGTTCTGTCATTTTTTGCTCCTTAATAGAAATTAATTAATTTTGATTGTACGCTTCATTATAGTATCAAAATTTCGCTATTAAAAGCTACATTCTTCCCCGAACTGAAAAACATGCGAAAATGAAAAAGAAGCCCATCCCAACGATGAACTTCTCTCATAAATCAATATTATTTAACTGTTTTTAAATGTGTCTCTTCCTTTGGCTGCTCATCGTCGGAGACAAGTTCTTTTGTTGACTTTTTAAATTCCTTCAATGTTTGTCCAAAAGCTCTGCCGATTTCTGGAAGCTTTTTTGGACCAAAGATAATTAAGGCAAGAACTAGGATAAGAATTAAACCGGGAATTCCAATATTAGAAAGCATAAGCCACCTCCACTGTCCACTACATACGGACAAATATCCATCTTTGGCGCCAGGCACTTCGAGAAGACAATTGTCTTTTTTCGGTGCCTGGCTCCGAATTGATACCGAATTAGAATCCTGTGATAGCTACCACTGCCGGTCTTGGGATGCTATCGCCTTTGCGGTGCGGCCACATGCTTGTCGGATTTTTGGCATCTTCTGTTTCTTCCCCTGGATGCTGAACAGATAAGAATAATGTTGTCTCATCCGGTGTAAAGCATGGACCAGTCATTTCTGCTTCTAATGGTGCTGAAGCAAATTGGTATGCTTCACCTACTTCATCTTCTTTCACATTTTTGTGTGGCATTGTCGGGATAACAAACATACCGTTATTTTTAAAGTGTTTGTAGATGCCTTCATTCAGCTTGCTTGAAGAAATATCGGTAACGGTCCAAAGATTACTTTGGGAATCAAATGTTAGGTTATCCGGTGCACTGAATCCACTTTGTTTTCCACCTGCTGCGAAAATTTCATAATCAAATGTCAATGAACCAAGATCATAGTTGTCTTCGATAAATCTTGTAATATGTCCGTGGAAGTTTCCGTGTTTAGAGTTGTTTGTATGAGCAATATACAATGTGTTATCAACCGGATGAATTTCAACATCTTCCGGACGGTCAGTTGGTGTTCCGCCAACGATCAGGGCTGCTTCATCACAGTAAACAAGAACGTCTGCCTGTGTTTTGAATTTATCAAGAATTTCTTTTTTACCTTTTGCACCTTTGTGGACCTCTTCAACTGTTAATGGTACCCATTTACCAGAACCCATATTAGCCACATATAAGGTACCTTCTTCTAATAGGGCTGAGTTTGCAATACCTGCAGACTCTACATATTTATTTTTACTAATAAATTTATAAACACATGCATCTGTCTTGTCATCACCCATATACACTACTACATGGCCGTCTTTTGTAAGACCCATGGCAGCATTTTCATGGTGAAAACGGCCTAATGCTGTATGTTTGCGTACTTTAAAATCAGAATTGAATGGATCAATTTCAACAATCCAGCCATATTGCGTTTCATTCAAGCCGCACGCTTTAGATGTAGACTCATAGTTTTCCTCAGCGGATAGAACCGTATTCCATAATGTTTTACCTCCGGAACAGTTAGCAAATGTTCCTTTGATTTGGGTTGCACCACCGATAGCCTGTGCTCCTCTTGCAGGACCTGTTACATCAAACATCGTTAAACCTGATACACGGCGGGCATATTTAGAAGTCGTATCCATTTTCCAACCGCCTTTTCGATCGCCGACTACTTCAATAATGGAACCGCCTTGCACATACAGCATTTGTTCTTGTTGCTTTACAGAATAGCCGTTAGAGCCAGCTTTTCCTGTTACAAAAACATCACTTGAATATTCATGGTTTACCCAAAGCAGTCCGCGGTTTGAAGAACCTTCAATTGGGAAATACATCGTAAAGTCATTGTTAAAGCCAAATGTATCTCCCGCTTTATTAATTTTATCTCCGTAAGCTGCGACTACATCATATTTATATCCCTTCGGAAGAACGATATCATCTGCATCAGATGGATCGATTGGGTTAAATTTTAATCCGGACACTTTTTTATTAAAACCTAATAAACGATTAGCAGCTTCTGCCCCTTTTGCTTCCACTTGAGGTACTAAAGTTCCCACACCAGTAGATGCAACAGTAAGAGCCGCTACCCCTGTTCCAACATATGTCAAAAATTTACGGCGATTAATTTCGGTCATGTTACTCCCTCTTTCGTCCATTAATTTATGTTATCCCAATGAAAATAGTAATAAACGAATGTAAAGAGAGTGGTAAAAATAGATTAAGAGAATATTAAGTACTATTAATTTTTCGATAAACGAGTGTACTCTGGATAAAGACATTTGTCCATATTCGTTGCCAGGCACCGAATATGGACACCGCAAAAAGGGCACTGCCAAATTGACAGTGCCGGGTGTTTTATCTTTTTTTTAGGAGGTATTGGTTGATGGGCCGGCCAACGCCTCCGTAATGGATATGCATGTCAACTCGGCCGATTTTTTCGAGATAATCGAGATACCTGCGGACGGTAACTCTGGCTAGTCCGACTCCTGCTGCGACAGCTTCAGCAGAAAGCGGATCTGTGCATCTGGCTAAATAAGCTGTTACCTTATCCAACGTATGCTGATTCAATCCTTTTGGCAGTGCAGTTTCTTCCGCTTCATCCTGTTGGAAGAATATCTCATCTAACTCCTGCTGCGACATCGTTTCTTTTTCCAAGATTTGATTGCGAAATAATCGATATTTCTCGAGGGATTTTTTTATTCGGTCAAATTTAAACGGTTTGACAATATAATCAAAGGCTCCATTCTGAATAAATCCGCGGATGGTCCCCATATCACTTGCGGCTGTAATCGCGATAATATCCACCTTATGTGCTTCTCTTCTAATCTTGTAAAGTGTTTCAAGCCCATCCTGTTCAGGCATATAGACATCTATAAGGATAAGATCCGGTTTTAATTCGCGAATCAATTTTAGGCCATCTGCTCCGTTCCCCGCTAAACCGATCACGTGAAACCCGGGCACGTTATCGACAAACTGCCGGTTTACCTCCTGAACCATTAAATCATCCTCAATTAAAACTACTTTGATCACTTTTATCCCCCATTTCAAACGTGACCGTGAAAGAAGTTCCCTGATCAACCGTAGAGTCAACTTGAATCATACCGTTCCCTTTATCAACAATCTGCTTTACAAGATAAAGGCCAAACCCTCTGCCAGTTGAAGATTTTGATGAATATCCCTTGTCGAAAATAGACAGAAGCTTGTCATCGGGAATTCCGCAGCCATTGTCCTCTACTAAAATATGAAAGAGTTTTTCTGTTTGCTGAATGCTAATATAAATCTCTTTTTCCTTTTCTAGTTGATTTTTAAATGAATCAAATGCATTTTCAATTAGATTTCCAATGATCAAAACAAAATCATGATGATCCATCCTGTGAGGAAACTTTTTCATAAAACTATGACGGTCTATTTGGACATGAATTCCCAGCTCTTTTCCGCGGCTTACCTTACTAAGCAGCAAGCCAGTGAGACTGTCGTCATTCATATGTTCACTTAAAAAGCGAGTTAACTCCCCTTGTTCTTCCGTTATATCAAAGACATACTTTAATGCTTTGTCTTTTTTATCAAGCTGAATTAATCCCGCAATGGTATGAAGTTTATTCATATGCTCATGATTTTGCACCCTAAGGGCACTTACGAATGCCTTTACCCCTGTCAGTTCCTCCGCAAGCTTCCTTACTTCTGTCCGATCCTGAAATATCGCAATCGCACCTACTGTTTTCCCTTCAACCTTGATCGGTATGCGGTTGCTGAGAATCGTTAAGTTACGAATATGCAAATCTTTATTATAAATCGGCCTATTAATCTCTAAGATTTCCAGTAAATGTGTATCAGGCAGGACATCGACGATTTTCTTTCCGATAACATCTCCTTCAATCCCAAGTATCTCCTTTGCTTTATGATTAAAAATGGTAATCACTTCATCATTATCAATAGCAATAATCCCTTCATGCATTGCATTAAATGTTTCAGTCCGCTCCACTAATAGCTTGGCAATTTCATCCGGCTCCAATTTAAACATTTGCCTTTTAATATGTCTTGCCAACAGCCAAGCCCCCCAAGCACTAAAGGCTAATGCGATCCCGATTGTAAGAAAAAGCTGGCTCCACAATGAAGAAATCATGTCAATAATCCCTGGAAGCTTATAGCCGGAAATGACAACACCGATTTGTTGATGGTTTGGATCCATAATGGGCACAAAGGCACGAAGTGCCAATTTCGCCTTTTGCTTTCGAAGTATAGGAATGCTCGGTAAAGGCGGGACCTTCATCCGCACTGCTTGAAGGGGTACCAACCAATTCTTTATTTGGATGAGTTAGCCGGACACGGTTCATATCAAGAACAACAATATAGTCGGCATCATTTATCATCCGCATTCTTTCAACTGTTTTCGCAAGGCTATCTATCACTTCCGGATTTGTTTTAAAATCTATTGTTAAATTGGGAATTTCTGCAACGGTTCTCGCGGTTAACATAGCTTTTTGTTTTAACCTGTTTTCTTCCTCCTGAAAAAACTGTCCAATTAAAATAATCCCCAACAGCAGCAAGGAGAACCAGACAATATAGATAATCAGCCCGGTCATCTTCCACTGGATTGATAGTTTTCGAACCCTCATAGATGTATAACCCCTTTCAGAGAGGATTATATGAAATGAGTAATCTATTTCATAAAATTATCATTTATTTCTAAACAATACTTAATATTTTATATTTTCTACCTTTATAATATCATGCAACCGC
>CALGSR010000094.1 GCA_937902115.1 uncultured Bacillus sp.
GAGGCTGGACTACCGTTTGCTATGGGAAGATGCGATGAAGAAGCATTTGATTCACTTAAATGAAAAGAAACCGGTCCTATTTTGCGGCGATTTAAATGTGGCTCATCAAGAAATCGATTTAAAAAATTCAAAATCAAATATTGGCAATTCAGGTTTCACATATGAAGAACGGGGCAAAATGACATCCTTGCTTGATGCAGGCTTTGTTGATAGTTTTCGTTATTTATATCCGAACCGTGGGGATGTATACAGCTGGTGGAGCTATATGAATAAAGTCCGTGAACGAAATATTGGGTGGCGGATTGATTACTTTCTTGTATCAGAAAAAATAATAGATAAAATTAAAGATGCGCAAATCCATGGTGAAATATTGGGGAGCGATCACTGTCCAGTCTTATTGGAAATAGATGTATAATCGTTTTTTAGCAGTATGGCTCTGTCCATACTGTTTTTTATTGATAATCAGGGGATAAATGTTTTTGTCGAGAGAGAATAATAATGATATACTAATCTATATGGAACGTATGTTTGTATATGAGTTTATCTTTAAAAAGAGGGGGGAGATCTATTGATGAAAATTGATTCTGTATATGAAATGGCAGTTGAACGTACGAAGGATAAGGTCCGCGGCGATATTTTGCATTATTTGCAGGATAAAGAGAGATGTCCAGCGTTTGAAGATTATGAAATGGAACGAAGCCATTACGTTGAACAAATTTGGGTGAATGTCTGGGTGAATCTGGCATCCAATCAAATCCCGCGTGCAGAGAAAAAGCAATTTTTAAGCACAAAAGGTTACGAAGTTGAGGGCGTTGCTAAACAGATAATCAATAAACTCTTTCGTACTGAAATTAAAAGCTATCAACCATTTCCAGTTCATAAATGGCTCCTTGGGACATTTTCCGGGAAGGTGGAACAGTGGGCGATCCTTTATGAACAGGCAAGAGAGGACTACCATCAGCAAGTTCAGGCACAGACATTAAGTGAAATGAAGCAAAAGTGTCAAAGTGAATTGACTGAAATACTCGATGATTTAATCAGAAAGCAACGCCATGTATTTTATTTACAGGCAAGAAAGATGATTGCTGATCAACTAAAGAAAGATATCGAGACGAAAGTAAAGTATCAAAGGGTAGATCCCTATTCCATTG
Source organism: uncultured Bacillus sp. (assembly GCA_937902115.1). Taxonomy (GTDB): domain Bacteria; phylum Bacillota; class Bacilli; order Bacillales; family Cytobacillaceae; genus Bacillus_BD. The sequence goes on from CALGSR010000094.1 coordinate 1,152, forward strand.
AAGAGCCGTTAGTATCCCAAGGAACTTTTCAACAGCAGAATTATTTTACAATGGCAGATTTTTTAGATGAGTTAACAGGGGATATCCATAAAGTATTAAATTGGAATCGTTATGAGTACTTATATGAGACATACTTCGATGTGTATGAATCAAAAATAGACGAATTTATTTCCCAAGCTGTATTTGAAAAAATAAAGCTGTTACTGCCGCATGAAATGAGAGCTAGATATGATGAAGAAATACTCAATCATGTTCTTTTAAGCGTATGGGAAGAATATATGGAGGATTTATCTGAAAGTTTTTTAGTGTTGTTAACTGACGAATTGATGGGTGACTTACTTCATCTTGCCCAAATTCCTTTTGATGAAGAATTACATCGGCAAAGATTTTTTACAGATATGAAACACCGAGAAGAAAGAAAAGCAGAGGAAAAGGCAAGAATTCAGCGCCAGAAGGAAGAAGAAGCCCGAATCCTAAATGAAATATTTGAAATGGAATATAGCCCGCCTGAGGGACGGAATATACGATATATCCTGCATATTGGAGAAACTAACACTGGGAAAACGTATCATGCGCTGCAGAGAATGAAGCAGGCTCCAAGTGGATTATATCTTGCTCCACTGCGTTTACTAGCACTTGAAGTATATGATTTACTGAATGAGGACGGGACTCTCTGCTCCTTGAAGACAGGAGAAGAAGAAAAAACTACACCTGAAGCTCGTCATATATCTTGTACGGTTGAAATGTTTCATGAAAAAGATTTCTATCATGTGGTTGTTATTGATGAATCCCAGATGATATCTGATAAAGATCGCGGGTATGCCTGGTATAAAGCCATTACAAAAATTCAGGCAGATGAGGTTCATATCATTGCAAGTTTAAATGCACGCGACATGCTTATCGGATTATTAGGAAACTCTGAAATTGAAATCATTGAATATAAGCGGGATATTCCACTTGAAGTGGAAAAAAAGGCATTTAAAATTAAACAAGTAAAAAAAGGTGACGCCCTGATTTGTTTTTCACGAAAGAGAGTTCTTGAAACCGCATCAAGACTGGAAAATGACGGTCATACCGTTAGCATGATTTATGGAAGCATGCCCCCTGAAACAAGGAAAAAACAGGTCTTGCGTTTCATTAATGGGGAATCGGATGTTGTGGTGGCAACTGACGCAATTGGAATGGGGTTAAATCTACCCATACGCAGGATCGTCTTTTTGGAAAATCGAAAATTTGATGGTACTCGGAGACGGCCGCTAACATCCCAAGAGGTAAAGCAAATTGCTGGAAGAGCTGGAAGAAAAGGACTGTATACGAGTGGAAAGGTAGCCTTTACTGAGGATATTAAAAAGATGGAAAACCTTTTATTACAGGAAGATGAACCGATCGACACATTTACGATTGCGCCCACAAGTCATATTTTTGAACGATTTCAAAAGTATTACCGAGATCTTCAGACATTTTTTATCCTCTGGAGCAAATTTAAAAATCCAAAGGGTACAAAAAAAGCCTCTCTTTCAGATGAAAAAGAATTATATCGATTAGTACAAGGGACGGAATTAGAGGCACGTCTATCGCTAATTGATCTATATGGTCTATTGCATCTGCCGTTCTCATCAAGAGAGCCAGATTTGATAAGGCAGTGGAAAAAGACAGTAGAGTTTATAGTGAATGGTAAAGAACTACCGGAACCGAAAATTAAAAAACGCACATTGGAGGAACTAGAGCTGTCGTATAAGGCAGTTGGTCTGCATCTATTATTCCTGTATCGCTTAAATCAGCATACCAATGCTCTTTATTGGGAAAGGATCCGTGAGGAAATCAGCGATTTAGTTCATGAAAAGCTGAAAACTGAGGTGAAAAAGATGAGAAAGAAGTGCCGACAATGTAATAAGGTACTTCCTTGGGAACATCGTTATCCTATTTGCAATTCTTGTTATGAAACAAGATACGAGGAACGCATTTACTTTTAAGTGAGTAAAAGTGTTTGTTTTTATTGCAGTTGACTCCAAATATCTAGTAAAGTATGATTTTTATCACAAAAATTAAATAAATTGTTTGCTATATTGTAGTTGAGAAATAATCTCAATGAAAGTAGTGAAGGATATAAAGATAGGATAAAGTATATTAGATGAGGTGAGTAAATGAGTAAAGAATTAGTTGAACGTATCTATGAAATCCTCGAGGAAGTTGTGGATCCGGAACTGGGGATCGATATTGTTAATTTGGGTCTAGTTTATGAGGTGGAGGTCAATGAAGAGAAAGAAGCCACGATTAAAATGACGATGACATCAATGGGCTGCCCAATGGCAGGGCAAATTATGGCTGATTCAAAAATTAAGCTTTCTATTAATCTAAAGGAGCTGACAAGTATTCAAATCGACCTTGTGTGGAGTCCGCCATGGGGAAAAGAACATATGTCACGTTATGCAAAAATCGCTCTAGGAATCCATGAGTAATAAAAAAGCCACCTTGTCTGGTAATCATATCAGGCAAGGTGGCTTTTTTTATAATCTTATTTGATATATCCCATATTCTGTGAAATTTCAAGGCTGGCACTCATAACCTTTTTTGCAATTGACGGAATTTTATGTTGCTGGATTCTCTGTTTAGGCCCTACAACGGAAAGAGCAGCAATGACTTTGCCGGTATAATCGTAGATGGGAGCGGCAATTGTAATAACACCTTCAGAAAACTCCTCAACACTATATGCATAACCCATTTTCCTTATTTCTTTAAGATGCGCCCGAAATTTATCTGGATCCGTAATTGTGTTTTTTGTGTATTTCTCTAAGCCGTTAGCGATAATTGCTTCAACAACATCATCACTAGAATAAGCCATGATGACCTTTCCAGAACTTGTACAGTAGGCTGGATTTCTTTTTCCGACATGGGTTAAAAAGCGAACGGGATGATTACATTCAACCTTCTGCAAATAGATGACTTCTAAATGATCAATGATAGAAATATGGGCTGTTTCACCGATACTTTCCACTAATTGATTAAGAACGGGCTGTGACTCTTTATAAATGTCCATATTGCTGTTAATAATCCCACTAAGAGTCAGGAGCGAAAAGCCTAAGCGGTATTTCTTTGTTTCCGGATCTTTATAAACAAACCCTTCACTTGCTAATGTTGACATTGTTCTGCTAACCGTACTTTTGTTTAATCCCAATGAAGCGGAAATATCACTTATCTTTTTTTCTGGTTCATCCATGGTAAAGCTGTTTAATATTCGCAAGGCATTTTTTACAGACGAAAGATAATTCCCACCTGAAGACTTCGATTCCATTTTAACTCCTCCTGTATAATAATTATATTGCGTATATAAAAACGTAGTTGCTCTATACGAAAAATATATCAAAAATGAGAGAAGAATGAAAGGAGAAATTAAGGTATAATAATAGATATATATGGAAAACTACAAATGCTTTATAAATTTTTAAAAAGTTTTAAAAAAAGTTCAAAATATTATTACTGGTTTCACATAGAGCAACATGGTAGTTGTATGTGAAACTAGGAACCGATATCATGAAGACATGAACAGCATTTATTATTGAAAATTTAGGGAGGAATATACTAATGTCAGTAGAAACTAAAAGTACAATTGTAACACCTTCTGTTAAAGCCTTTGATTGTAAACATTTTATCGATGGAAAATTCGTTGATTCTTTAGATGGAAAAACGTTTAATAATGTAAACCCTGTAACAGAAGAAGTATATGGAACAGTTGCCGAAGGCAGTGCGCCAGAAATCGATTTAGCGGTTGCAGCTGCTAAACGTGCTTTTGAAGAAGGTCCTTGGGGAAAAATGAGCACACAAGAGCGTTCAAATATTATCCGTAAAATTGGTGATATTCTTTTAGAACGTCAAGAAGAAATTGCGCAATTAGAATCACTTGATACTGGTAAACATCTTAAATTCTCTCGTCACGTAGATGCACCACGTGCACCGAAGAACTTCCATTTCTTTGCGGACTATATGATGTCTGTCGGAACAGAATCATATCAAGATGAAAACAATGGTGCGCTTAACTACGGTTATCGCCGTCCAATCGGGGTTGTTGGTTTAATTCAACCATGGAACCTGCCTTTATTCTTATTAACATGGAAATTGGCACCGGCTTTAGCTGCAGGAAATACAGTTGTAATTAAACCGTCTGAATTAACTCCAATGACAGCAACAGTATTAATGGAAATTTGTAAAGATGCCGGCGTTCCAGACGGAGTTGTAAACTTGGTTCACGGATTTGGACAAGGTGCAGGAAGTGCAATTAATAAACATCCTGATATCGCTGGAATCGGCTTTATCGGACAAGTATCTACAGGTTCTAGAATCATGGCAGAAGCTGCTCCAACATTGAAAAAGCTTTCTTTCGAATTAGGTGGTAAAAACCCTAACGTCATCTTTGCGGATGTAGATATTGATGAAGTTGTTGATGGAACCATCCGTTCCAGCTTCACAAACCAAGGGGAAGTTTGTGTAAGTGGTACAAGAATTTATGTAGAGCGCCCAATTTATGATGAATTCGTTGAAAAATTCGCTGCAAAAACAAGAGCATTAAAAGTCGGCGATCCATTTGATATGGAAAATGACCAAGGTGCATTAGTAGCGAAAGTACACTATGATAAGGTTATGAGCTACTTGAAAATTGCCGAAGAAGAAGGCGGCACTTTCGTAACAGGTGGCGGCCGTCCTGAAGGATTGGATAAAGGTTATTACGTTCAACCAACAATTGTTACTGGTTTGGACGACAATTCTCGACTTGTTCGTGAAGAAATCTTTGGACCTGTTGTTGTTGTTCTTCCATTCGATACAGAAGAAGAAGTTATTGCCAAAGCAAACGATACTCGTATGGGCTTAAGCAATACAATCTGGACAAATGATATCCGTCGTGCACACCGTGTAGCACAACAAATTGAATCAGGTCTTTCTTATATCAACTGCTGGTTCTTACGTGACCTTCGTACTCCATTTGGTGGAACAAAAGACAGTGGTCTTGGCCGTGTCGGCGGTGTACACAGCTGGGAATTCTACACAGAAATTACAAACATTTGCGTAAAGCTATAATTATTAGCTTGTTCATAACAAATATATTGCACGGTTAACACTCGTTTGACCGTGCAATGTTTTTGAGAGTAGATATTATATTCATAAAATTTGTGGTATTCTATGAATGAATACATAGAGAAAGGAAGATTTGCATTGACTAAAATTCAAGATTTCGCAGCTAAATTATTGCAGGCAGAAGCTACTCAAACAGGAATCGATCCCCTTACAGCACAAGACTCAACAATTACAGTCCAAGAGGCGTATCAGATTCAAATAGAAAACATCAACAAAAAGGTAGCCGAAGGCCAAAGAATCATCGGGAAGAAGATTGGTTTAACTTCTGATCCAGTACAGAAAATGCTGGGAGTTAATGAGCCGGACTACGGTCATTTATTAGATTCGATGATTGTTGAAAATGGCGGAACGATTGATACAAAAACAATGCTTCAACCAAAAGTTGAAGGTGAAATTGCCTTTATTCTTAAAAAAGATTTAAAAGGACCGAATGTTACAGCTCTTGATGTAATTCAAGCAACTGATTATGTTGTACCTGCTTTAGAAATCGTTGACAGCCGTGTACAAGATTGGAAAATCAAAATTCAAGATACAGTTGCCGATAATGCATCTTGTGGTTTATTAGTATTAGGCGGAAAACCAACTAAGATTGAAGATATCGATATTGAATTACTTGGTATGGTATTATTACAAAACGGTGAAGTTGCGAATACAGGTGTTGGTGCAGCTGTTCAGGGAAGCCCTGCAACAAGTATTGCTTGGTTAGCAAATCGTTTAGCTGACTACGATATTACCCTTAAAGCTGGTGAAATCATTCTTTCTGGTGCTCTTTCAGGTATGGTTAATGCAGAAGCAGGAAATAATTTCACAGCTAGATTTGCTCATATTGGACAAGTTAGCGTTAACTTTAAATAATTCTGAACGAAACTAATAAAAATCAATACATCGCTTCTAGGAGGAATTTTAATGTCTATCGAAATCATTAAACAAATTAAAGATTATTTAGTAGCAGGAGAAGTTGAAAAACGTGAAGTCGTTAAAGTTACATCAACGATTAAACCTGATTTAACAGTAGAAGAAGCTTATCAAGCGCAAGAACTGCTTGTTCAGCATAAATTAGACGAAGGTCATAAAATTGTTGGTCCGAAAATGGGCTTAACAAGTAAAGCAAAATGGGATCAAATGGGCGTTTCTGAGCCTATCTATGGTTATGTATTTGACTATCAATTAGTTGATAGTGGTGGGGTTGTACCTTTCCAAATTCATCCAAAGGTAGAAGCTGAAATTGCTTTCTTAATTGGTGAAGATATTGAAGGACCTGGAATTACTGCAGCTCAAGTATTAGCAAAAACTGAATATGTATTACCAGCTATTGAAGTAATTGACAGCCGTTATGAGAACTTTAATTTTACTCTTACAGATGTTATTGCGGATAATGCTTCTACATCAAGAGTTGTTTTCGGAAACACATTAAGAAAACCAAGTGAATTTGACCTTGAATTAATGGGAGCTACTCTTTCTGTTAATGGCCAGCTTAGAGAATTAGGTGCAGGTGCAGCTGTGTTAGGACACCCTGCAAATGCAATCGCTGTTCTAGCTAATATGTTAGCCAGAAAAGGAGAAAAAATTAAAAAAGGCGATCTTATTCTATCTGGTGCTCTAACTAGTGCTATCTTAGTAAACGTTGGCGATTTTGTCAGCGCGAAATTTGATGGTTTAGGTGAAGTAACTCTAACTATGGGTGAATAATTTTTTCGAAAGGGGAATTTGCAATGCCGCTTATTCAAATTAACATCATGGAAGGCAGACCGCCTGAAAAAATCAAAGCTTTGATTGAAAATGTTACAGAGACTGTCTCTGAAACTTTAGATGCTCCAAAGCAAAATGTTCGTGTTTTAGTTACAGAAATGCCGAAAACTCACTGGGGTATTGCTGGTGTCCCTGCCTCTGAAACTAGAAAATAATTGAGAAATAATAAATAAAATGAGAAACAGGATGTCTTAGCGAAAAACATCCTGTTTCTTTTTGCTGCAGCTGTTTAAACAGTTGCTATTTTTTTTGAAAAACTGCAATATAGGATCAGTGGTCCATTCCTTAGGTATATATATAATCTAAGTTACAATATACATATGATAGAGGGTTGATTTAGTCATGTTATTAAAAAATGTATCAAATTACTTGGAAAGAATGTTCGTTGACATGGAGCAAACAGGAGAGCAAGAGGAAATAACTGTTTATAAAGAGGAGAAAGCCTTTATTGAAAAATATCAGCTATTGCCGAAGGATCAAAAGAATCTTCTTTTGATAGAAAGGGAGCCGTTTACTCGGTTTCAAGGAGCATATATTGAACGCTGTAATAAAGAAACGGATGAATTGATCGCAGAGGAATCAACGTCCTTTTTAGAAATGCCCATTCATTATTTTAAGAATCATATTGAGGAATTTATGTATTTGGAATCTACTTGGTTTGAAATGGTTGGAGCAGATGCCGTTTCTTTTGAAGCGGACAGTGTATTTGGAACCTATGATGTGATGCTAGGGTTAAAACTCCCTAAAAAGAAGGAAGCATCGATAAAAACTTTCATAACAAATCATCTAAATCAAGGGAGTGGTACCTTTAGTTTAATGTTTAACTCAAGTGACGGTCTGTGGGATTTTAATTTTTCCTTAAACGGCTTGAGTGAATACAAGGAGGATTGGACAATCAATGAAGCGTATTGTGCCATTTATCGTTTTTTATTTCAGCTCGTTGAAGGGGTAGAGGCGTAGTTTTTTGTAAGTCATATAATAAAATTATTGGAATATAGGACAGATGTATCCATTATGATAATAGGGGAGGCATAATGGAGGTGACACCATGGCAGTTGTAAAAGCGACTGATTCAGATATTGCCTTATTAGCCAGGCTCTTAAGGGCAGAAGGAGAAGGAGAAGGTCAGCAAGGGATGCTGATGATCGGCAATGTCGGGATAAATCGGATTCGAGCAAATTGTTCCGACTTTAAAGGGCTGCGAACAGTACCAGAGATGATTTATCAACCACATGCGTTTGAAGTAACGACGAAGGGATATTTCTATCAGCGTGCGAGAGAAAGTGAAAAACGTCTGGCGCGAAGAAATATTAGAGGCGAAAGGTTATGGCCAGCAAAATTTAGTTTATGGTATTTCCGCCCAGAAGGGGATTGTCCTGCTACATGGTATGATCAGCCATTAGTCGGGCGCTTTAAGCTCCATTGTTTTTATGAGCCAACAGGGGAAGAATGTGCAAATATTTATAATACCTTTTAACCAATTCCTTACAATTTAAATTTTCGCAATAACAAAATAAAATCATCGACTGCTAGGGGTGCCTCATAAAGGGCTGAGAAAAAGGCGATTTGTTTTTTTAACCCTTGTACCTGATCCGGGTCATGCCGGCGGAGGAAAGTAGGATATTAATTGTCTATTCTTACTAGCTGAGCCGGATCCTGATTCTCTGAGGATTTGGTTTTTTATTTTATCTTCTTATTTCATGCCTCATCTTGAAAAAGTCGGGAGGTAAGGATACATGGAGAAAAGCCGGGTTCATTCTATTTTAAAAAAGGTCAGGTATAATAATCCGATAGTTTATTATTTTACAGCTGCCCACGAAGCTTATTTTACAACTAATGGTCTTTTAGCCTTGGGGGCAACACCTATAATTGGCGGGGCAATTGAAGAAGCCGATGAAGTAGTAAGGAACGCTGAAGCGGTTATTCTTAACATGGATCTCTCTGAGCACATTGCAGAAAGATTGCTTACTGCGGCTAAGATAGCTTATAAACATAAAATTCCGCTCATTTTTGATTCTACTGGAGTCGGTCTTTCTACATTTAGGAAACAGATATCACGGCAATTACTAAAGGAGATTAAAGTATCGGTCATTCACGGTACTGCGTTGGATATTGCCTTTTTAATTGGAGAGAAATGGGATTTGTCGGCGGAAGGGACGAATTACTTTAATCAAAACGAATGTGAACTTGCTCTCTTGGCAGCTAAGAGGCTTTACACAACTATTGTAATATCAGGGAAAAATCAAGTCGTATCAGATGGGGTCACTACTTATTCTGTTCATAACAGTGATCCGCTATTAACAAAAGTGGCGGGCTCAAGCAGCTTTTTATCTGCTATCATCGGTACAAGTGCAGCGGTGGAGGAGAATTTGTTTGAAGCGGTTGTCTCTGCGTTGCTTTTTAATGGAGTGAGTGCAGAAATTGCTGCTAATAAAACGGAAGGACAGGGGCCGGGGAGTTTTCAAATTGAGTTTTTTAATCAATTATCAATCATTACCTCTTCGGAATTAGCTTTATATGGTTCTTTTACAAGGTATGAAATATAATACAACTGATAAAGATCGAGCATTAGATATAAGGCTGGCTCAAACGATAAGAGTCAGCCTTGAATTTTAGAGTAGAATATATAACAAAGAGGAGTACTATGCAAAGTGAATAAAACATTGAAACTGACAACGACCGCAATGATTATTGCCATTGGTACATTAACAAGTCACATTTTATACATACCGGTAGGTTTTACAAAGTTATTTCCGATTCAACATTTTCTTAACGTGTTTTCAGCCGTTTTTCTTGGACCATGGTATGCAGTCATGCAGGCATTATCGATTTCATTATTAAGGAATATTTTAGGGACAGGCTCTATTTTTGCCTTTCCAGGAAGTATAATAGGAGCATTTTTAGCGGCATATTTGTATAAAAAGACAAATAAATTAGCATTTTCATGTATGGGTGAAATCGTCGGAACGGGTATTTTGGGAGCGATGGCCTGTTATCCTATCGCTACTCTATTATTGGGGCAAAAAGCAGCATTATTTGGTTTTATTCCAGCTTTTATCTTTAGTTCTTTTACAGGAGCGGCTATTGGGTTTATTTTACTAGGTCTAATCCTAAAGAATTCATCCTTAAAACAATTTCAACAACGGCAATAGTCATTTGGAACACGTAAAAATAATCATAGAATCATTGAAGGTGGAGAAGAATATGTTTACAATTAGAATAAATGATCAAAGTTCTTTATGTTCAGAAGGGTCAAATTTAGTTACTGCAGCTTGAGTTGAATGCATAGAAAGAGGTGACTTTGAATGCGGCCAACAATGCCGATGATAAATGGTATGGTGTTAGAAACAAAAAATGAAATCAGTCAAATGACCCATAATCGTTCTATCATAGTTGATACGCATGCTTTTGGATCCTTTAGAAAAGATTTAATACACAATATTGGGATAGAAAGGTCAAAAGGTTTTTTGTTTCGTTATGGCTGGAATTTAGGGAGACAAGATGCGAAAGACTGCAAAGAAAAGGGAAAGTATGAATCGCTTGAGGAATTAATTGAATACGGCCCAATTATCCATTCAATGAAAGGATATGTAAAGTCGATCACCACGAGGCTCGAGGTCAAAAATGAAAACGGTGTTGAAACGTTACATATGGAAAGTATATGGGAGAAGTCCTTTGAAGCAGATGAACATCTTGATAAAATAGGCAGAAGTTCAATTCCGGCCTGTTATTCCCTTGCCGGATATGCGAGTGGTTATGTATCAGAGGTATTCGGTCATAGAGTTATTTTTAAAGAGGTATGCTGCAGGGCTTCGGGTGACAATGAATGTTACTCGATTGGAAAAAGCGAAAATCTGTGGGGCAATGAAATTAAAGATGAATTGTATTTCTTGCATGAAATGCCAATCGTTGAAGAGCTGGAATTAACTTATGAAAAACTTTTGCGTGAACGAGATCAACTCATATTAGCCAATAAGATCAATAAGATATTAACGAATGAAGTGGTTAACGGCGCGGATTTAAAGCAAATTATTCACGAAGTATATCACCTGACAGCGATTCCAACAGCCGTTCATACGGTCAATGGTTACAATACGATAGCTGCGGCGGGTTTTTCGACAGATTCTGAAGCATTAACACCACATGTCA
>CALGSR010000095.1 GCA_937902115.1 uncultured Bacillus sp.
GAAGAGGAGATTCTTTTTCGTCATGACACCGTTCATGATGCTTCCTCTCCTTCCCGTTTCCCAACATCATCCTGAGCGGCAGCTTTCTCAAATTCCTGCAGATTTAGGATTAATTCATACTGTGCGATATAGCGCGGCAAAACATTATTTTCGCTGTAAGGATTTTTTCCTTCTTCATCCAAATTCAACTCATCACTTTTCGCTTCAGAAATGACCGCTTCCTCGACCCATTCATTGGCGAGCAATGTATGTAAATAGTAGGCAGCAGCACTTCTCGTATCAAATTGAATGACCTGATTGATTTTATAGTTTTCATCAATTTTGAAATCAAGGATGAATCCGCGTTCCGGAAGCATCTTCGTCAATTCATCAAGAAGAAATACAGAATCAAAGGATTGTGTTTCTGCCCATTGGATTGCCTGTTCAAGCTCTTTTACAGACGTTTCTGAGTTATATTCTGCTAATTGTTGATTTTTTTGCTCGATGATATTCAGGGTGACATCCAGCCTGTTTTGCGTGTCTTCAAGCATCGTTTCTTTCGATTGGATTTGCCAGATAAGAAAGCCAGCAATAAGAACGAGCAGAAAAATGATGATCCCGATGATGATAAAAATCGTTTTGCCTTTTCTGCTTTTTTTCGGCAGGAGGTTAATTTCAACTAGCATCATTCCACCTCTTTCAAACCGAGGCCAATATTGAGATAAAATGCAGGATCCACCGGTTCTCCCGTATTCGTCACAATCGATTGGCAATTCATGATTTCGATTGGAATATCGATTTGTTGTGCCAAGCGGCGGCAAATCTCTGCTGTCCATGGATGATCGCCATTGACAATAATTTTATTGACCAATTTGTTGCCATAGTTTAATGAATAATTATAAAAGTTCCGTACTCTGTCAACTTCGAGAAATACATCTTTAAACGGGATAAAAACTTCCTCTCTGTCTCCCTGATACATACCTAGCTTATAACTTTCAGGACTTCTTTCCCATTTATCAAGGTCGACGTCCATTAATAAATGACGCGCTACAACCGGTTTATGATCCTGAAAAATACAAAGGTTGACCGAAAGCAAATCAATTTGCACAAGCATAATATTATCCCGATCTTCTGGACGCTGCTGGTGGTACAAACGATAGAGAGCCAATGAAGAAATATCAGCGCTAATTGGTTCCAGCTTTACCTCCTCCAGCAAATCGGCGTATTCTTGAATCACTTCCTCCGGCCCGGCAAACAAGAGCAACTCCTGTTCATCTTTTTCCTTTGGCAATAAATGATAATCAAATATCGGATTTTCAAAGGGAAGGTGGATACTTGAACCGATTTCCATAAACAAATATCCTTCTAATTCATCCTCCTGGATATCACTTGGCGCAGTAATTTTGCGCAACATAATGAGCGACTCGGGCACAATGAAACGGACATCACGCTTGGTGATTTTCCAATCGTCGACAAATTCCTCCAGGATTGTTTCAAAGGTTTCTAAGTCTTGGATTCTCCCATCATGCATGATTCCTTTCGGTAAATAACGTTCACCGAAGCGGGAAATCACCGGAGGATGGGTTTGCTTTAATTCAACAAAGCGCACGACATGATCCTTTATCGTCACATTGATTATTTTCTTTTTACCGAGAGTTAAACGAAAACCCATCATCAAAACTCCTTAAATAATGGCTCTGTTAAACTTGGTTGTTGATTTCCGTTGCAGGCACGCACGGTTCGCGGGCGACCGCCGAGCCTCCTCGACACTTCGTGCCTGCGGGGTCTCGTCTGTCTCGCTTCTCCCGCAGGAGTCTTCGTGCCTTCCACTCCAATCAACAAGCCCTCCAAAATCAACATTGACTTTTAACACAGCCTAAATAATAAAAAGTTGAAAATACCATTCTAGTATTCTCTCACCATAAAAATAGGTGATTAATACTGCTAAACAAATATAGGGGCCGAATGGAATGGCTTTTCCCTTTTTCACTTTGCCAAACAGCATCCCGATACCGCCAAAAAAGGCCCCAAAAAAGACGGCAAGGAACAAGCTGAGGAGCACGAATTTAAAACCGAGGACAATTCCCAGCACACCATATAGCTTCACATCGCCGCCACCCATGCCGCCTTTACTGACAACTGCGATTAACAGTAATAAGCCAAAGCCGACTGCGGCACCAAGCAAGGAATCCCACCATGGTGTAAGCGGGATAAAGATCCTTTCCACAATAAAAAGCGGCAGGAAAAAGAGCAAGACTTTGTCCGGTATGATCATATATGTATAGTCTGAGACAAAAACAATGACACAAAGGGAAATCAGCGTCAGTGCCACGACTAATTCTCCTGTCCATCCCATCATCAGCGCAGCAAATAAAAATAACAGCCCTGTTGTAAGCTCGATAATAGGATAAAAGGGAGAAATACCAGCCTTACACTGGCGGCATTTCCCCCCTTGGAAAACATATGACAGAACCGGAATTAACTCCAAAGCTCCTAATGTATGTCCGCATTTCGGACAATGTGATCGCGGCTTCACAATCGACTCTCCGGCTGGGATGCGGAGACCTGCTACATTAAAAAAAGAGCCAAGTAATAGACCATATAATAAAATTAATACATAATATAGTAAGTACATTATTGTTCCCGCTTTACTCAAAATATCTTTGATTTATTTTAGAATGATTTAATTATTAAATATTTTTATTATTTTACCTACAAATCAATCTTTCTACTCTTCTACGGCTCCTATTGTTGGTGTCGTAAGAGCAGTATAAGCAGTATATTTTTTAGGAGCCGCGTTGATTTCTGTTATTGTTGCTGCAGTAAAACTAACTGTCACTGAAGGACTAGTTGCATCATCTTTACCTGTTCCAGTTATTGCTATACCTTTACTTTCTTCAGTAAATTTAACTGAGGTGATGTCAGTTAAAGTAAATGAAGAAGCCTCACCTTCAATATATTCTTTAACAAGAGATCCATTAGCTGGTAACTCTCCCGTTTCTGCTTTGTACATATTTGCTGCGTTAATAAGCATAATTGCATCTGATTTTATTGCTCCATATTTTGAATTATCAATAATATTTCCAATACTAGGAATTGCAATAGCAGCAATAATTCCTAAAATAACTATAACAGCTAATAATTCTATCAATGTTAGTCCTTTTTGGTTTGTAAGCATTTCTTTTAATTTTTTCAACTTCTCTACCCCCTTCTATGAACATCAATATAGCAAGAAGAACATATAAAACCTTTTTCTACTTAATTTCCACCCCAGTAGTTCCTCCAGTATATTTTTTAGGAGCTATGTTTATATCAGATACTGTTGCAGATGTAAACTTAACTTTAACGGTATCTTTCACACCTTCCCCTGATAATGCAATAAACTTACCGTCTGTGACAAATACCGTTCCTTCGTCGTCTAAATCAATTGAAGTAACCTCACCCTCAATATAATCTTTCACTTGAGCTCCCGTTGTCGGCTCTGATCCATTCTCCGCCTCATATAATTTCGCAGCATTAAGTATCATCAATGCATCAGATTTAATAGCTCCATATTTTGAATTATTAATTATATTACCTACACTAGGAATCGCAATCGCCGCTATAATCCCCAAAATTACAATAACTGCTAACAACTCAATCAAAGTTAAACCTTTCTGATTCTTAAGTCTTTCTTTCATTTTCATAAACATACCTAATACTCTTCAATCTATCAAATAAAAGG
>CALGSR010000096.1 GCA_937902115.1 uncultured Bacillus sp.
GGTTTTTCTGTCCCTTGAGTTTTTCAGCTTTTTAATCTACAACGGCTTAGGTTCGGCAATTCTGTTAATCGTCATTATCGTATTGTTCGCTCGGACAGGAACGTCAAACTTTGACATGCTCCGTGCTGTGATGGCTTCTGATACACCGCAGCTCGTCGCATCGATGTCAGATGAGTTGAAAATGGGGCTCTTCATCGCATTGATGATTGCCTTCGGTGTCAAACTGCCAATTCTGCCATTGCACAGCTGGATGGTCAAAGTTCACGTACAGGCACCGCCATCTGTCGTTATGATTCACTCTGGGATTCTCTTAAAAATTGGGGCATACGGAATTATCAAGTTTGGCCTTTTCATTTTCCCAGAGCAATTCCAGCGAATCGCCGGATTCATCGCTCTCTTAGGAGTAATCAATCTGTTATACGGGGCGTTCTTGGCCCTCATTCAGGATGATTTGAAAATGGTGCTTGCTTATTCGTCCATTTCCCATATGGGGATCGTCCTCATCGGGCTTGGCGCATTAAACGAATCAGGGATTCAAGGGGCCATTTTCCAAGTCGTATCACATGGCTTAATCTCAGCACTATTATTCTTTATCGTCAGTGTGCTCTATGAACGCACGCAAACAACCGAAATTCCAAACTTCGGCGGCATGGCAAAAGGAATGCCAATTACATCCGGCTTTTTACTGGCGGCAGGGATGGCCTCATTGGGTCTGCCGGGAACGTCCGGATTCGTCAGTGAATTCATGTCATTCGTTGGTTTGTTTAAAGAAATGCCCGTTCTCGCAGCAGTAGGGGCCCTCGGGATTATAATGACCGCCGTCTACTTATTGCGGGCCATTCTCAATATTACGTTTGGTGAGGCACACAGGGAGTGGGACGGAGCAACGGATTTACGCCCGCTTGAATACGTACCGGCTGTTGTGTTGACCGCGTTCATTGTTCTAATTGGGGTAGCACCGAATCTGTTAGGTCAACCGCTGCAAGCAACGATTGAAATACTGATGCACGGGATAGGAGGGTGATGGAGGATGGATTTAGAAACATTGTTATCATTTAGATGGAGCATTATGACACCGGAATTCATCATTCTTGGTCTTACGGCTGCCCTGACCCTGCTGGATTTATTTATGCCAAAGGACAAAAGCCGGAAGATCCTTGGCTGGATTAGTGTCGTGGGGATTTTAGCTGCCCTTGTTTCACTTTTAACTTTACTCGATGTCGAAATGACATCGATTCTATATGACACATTCAGGCTCGATGCCTTTGCCAAGGCGTTTAAACTAATGCTGTTAGTCGGTGCCGCAATGGTCATTATGCTTGCCATCGGCTATGAACCGAAAGAAGGGATGGGGGGATATAAGGGAGAGTTCTACTATCTGTTCTTAACAGCCTTGCTCGGAGCAATGATCATGACATCGAGCGCTGATTTAATTACCCTTTTTGTTGGGCTTGAACTGCTTTCCCTTTCGTCTTATGTGTTAGCAGGTCTGCGGAAGAGAAATCTGCAGTCCAACGAATCGGCGCTGAAATATGTCATTAACGGCTCGATTTCTACAGCGATTACGCTGTTCGGTTTGAGCTATGTCTATGGCTTGACAGGGACAACCAATATCGCCGAAATGCGAGATATGCTTGTGAGCTTAAATGACACGCAAATCATCTATTTATTCGTGCTTGCTTTCCTTATGATTACGGTCGGGGTTTCGTTCAAAATTGCCGCGGCGCCATTTCATATGTGGGCACCGGATGTGTACCAAGGAGCACCGACACCTGTTACAGCTTTCCTAAGTGTCGTGTCAAAAACAGCAGGCTTTGTGCTGTTAATCCGTTTACTACTATCTATATTCGGCAATGCTGCAACGGCCGGACCGAATTCTGTGCCAATTCTCTTGGACATGCAGAATTACATTGCGGTGATAGCCGGGGTCACAATGGTCATTGGAAACCTCGTTGCCCTCAGGCAGCGCAATATTAAGCGGATGTTTGCCTACTCAAGTATCGCCCATGCCGGGTACATTTTAGTAGCCGTTTCCGCACTGTCGGTCTTTATGTTTGATTCGATGTGGTTCTATTTATTAGCCTATTTGTTCATGAATATGGGAGCATTTGCGGTTATCCAGCTGTTAACGGAAAAGGCCGGTTCAGAGGATATCAGCCATTTTGCCGGGCTGTACCGCCGCTCACCGCTGTTAGCGATCGTGATGTCAGTGATGATTCTCTCGCTGGCCGGGATCCCGGGTACCGCGGGCTTCATCGGAAAGTTGAACATTATTACCGGTGCAGCGGTTGTGCCTGAGCCGCAATACGTTCTAATTGCGGTTATGATTGCCACAACAGTCATCTCTTATGTGTACTATTTCGGCGTCATGGTGCAAATGTTCTTCCGTCCTGCGGAAACAATGGAAAAAGTCAAAATTCCGGCTGGTGTCGGTGTTGTTCTCGCGGTCTGCGTCATCGCCACCATCTGGTTTGGAATTCTGCCAAACACGGCATTCGACTTCCTGCAAACCAACTTCCATGAGTTTGCGGATTTCATCCAGTAATGTATGAAAAGAGAAGCTTCTTTATTATAGGAGCTTCTCCTTTTTTATGAGGCTGTGTTAAGGGGCCGTGTTGATTTTGAATACTTTGTTGATTGGAGTAGAAGGCACGATAGACTCCTGCTCAGAACAGCGAGACAGGCGAGAGCCTCACGTACCGAAGTGTCGAGGAGGCTCAGCGGTCTTCCTAAGGTGCGCGCAGTGCGTGGAACGAAAATCAACAACTAAGTTTAACAGACCCTTTTTTGTGAAAAATTAGACATGATGCCCCCAAAAAACGAAGGAAGCATACGAATTATATGAAGTGGACGCGGTGTTTTGTAATAAAATCGAAATAAGTCGAAATATTTTTGTAATAATCGAAACCTTTTTGTTCCATAAAGCGTACTATATTGAGGACAAAAAAGGCAATCAATGGTAAAATAGAGTTTGGGTTATAAAGGAGATGATGATAATATACGGTGCTAATTCTTTAATAAGTATTATCTCGCATCTTGTCTTTATTGCTTTAGCATGGTGGGCATTACAGGCAGTTAATTTTGAGAAGTTTTTACGGCCGAACCGGGTCATGCAAGCGAGGATTCTGTATATTTTTCTCTCGATTATTGTTGGCTCGATCGTGAGTAATTTCTTTCTTGATTATCTTTTTTGGTCACAGCAGCTGCCTCAAGTCTTCTTTTAGAAATATAGGACTTAGTACATGTTCCATTATTGCTAGTTTTAAAGTACAATTCAATTTGTTATGTCCTTTACAAACACCGACAACTTAGAGTTTTACACACATAGTGAATCGTCCGGCAAGCCAATGTCATACCGCAACGAATTTGACTTCATGACAAAGTATGAATCATAAAGAGGGAGCGGTGCGGGGCTGATTATTGCCTCATGACAGAGGTGGCTGAAAGTGTTGGAGTCGGGCTAAAAGGTCTATAGCTGGTTTGTGCAAAAAGGCCTGTCCGTGTTCACTGTTGATATAACCCCTCTAGGCAGCTGATATGGGTTAACATCCATATCATTAAGTTTGGTTGAAGGGGGAGCAACAAGAGCGGATACAACCACAAAAAAAGAGAGATAAAACCAACTGAATTACGAATGATTGCCAGTGGTATTTTGACCCCTGGTAACACGTGCGCGTGAACTGATTTTAATTCGGTTACGAATGAGCACAGCTAAAAAGAGAATTAGGTACATAGGGACAGTAAATGTGTAGAACTGTACAAACTCAAAATGTCAAAAAGTGACGACTCATTCGGAGTATGATCCTTTATTCCTTGGTAACAATGGTATTAAGGAGAGGATGAACGGATGAAAAGGTTATTATACGCATTATTCAGTTTGTCAGTACTCAGTTTTATTATATTTAATATCGCCAGTGCAAAAGGACAGTCAGAAACAGACATAGAAAAAATGGCATCCATTTTGCAGCGCGAGAATATTTTCATCAAGCAATGGTCTTTGTATGCAAGACAAAAATTGGAAATCCCTGGGGAAGAGCAAAAAAAAGCATTAATGAAGCAATATCCGGATTTAAGTTGGGATGTTTCCGGTGATGAAGAAAAATGGGAAGCGGCTGTTTCTTTTTCATCAAAAAAGGATATTCAAGAATCAATTCGGATTCTTTCAGCCGGCACGCAAAGTTTTCTGGTCTATGAGGTAAAAGGATCCGGTTGGAGCGGCGAAACAGAGGAGTTTTTGCAAGGAACGGTCCAAGAGACAATTTTCGACATTTTTCACAAAAACGTCACTATTTTTTCTTGTCTAGTGGGTGAGTTCGATGATAAGCTAAATGAGTCTTTAGGCTCGAATGCAAATGATTTGTTGAAGGCTTTCGATGCGCGTGAAATTGAAAAGCTAGAGGAAGCATCTTTTGTTTCAGCTACAGCTTATACTCCGTTGTTCAGTCATTCGATTAAAGGAACATCTAAAGCGATGAATTTGCAGGTTGGTTTGCGAGAGGAAGGATTGGGCGCAAAGACTACCCTTGTAGTTGGAACACCAATCATTACGATTGAATATTAATATATAGAGAATGGACGCGGAGGGGAATAGACTTTGGAAAAAATCATCGTCCGTGGCGGAAGAAGGTTAAGCGGCACTGTCAAAGTCGAGGGTGCTAAAAATGCCGTTTTACCAGTTATCGCTGCATCATTATTAGCAAGTGATGGAAAAAGTATCATTCGGGATGTTCCTACGCTCTCCGATGTATATACGATCAATGAAGTCTTACGTTGTTTGAATGCCGAAGTGGTATTTAAAGATAACTGTGTGACAGTGGATGCATCTAGAGAGTTGAAAGTGGAGGCGCCATTTGAATATGTGCGAAAAATGCGTGCTTCCGTTCTGGTTATGGGATCATTATTAGCAAGAAATGGCCGGGCAAGAGTAGCATTGCCAGGCGGCTGTGCGATTGGCTCCCGTCCGATTGACCAGCACTTAAAGGGTTTTGAAGCCATGGGTGCAAAGGTGAAGGTAGGGAACGGCTTTATTGAAGCAGAGGTAGACGGCCGTTTACGCGGAGCAAAGGTTTATTTAGATTTTCCAAGTGTTGGCGCAACTGAAAACATCATGATGGCAGCAGTTCTGGCTGAAGGAACAACGGTGCTTGAGAATGTTGCAAAAGAGCCGGAAATAGTTGATTTAGCTAACTTCCTCAATAAAATGGGGGCAAAAGTAAAAGGTGCCGGAACGGGTACAATCAAAATTGAAGGTGTCGATGTCTTATTTGGTGCCGATCATGCGATCATTCCCGATCGGATCGAAGCAGGAACTTTTATGGTTGCCGCAGCAATTACCGGCGGTGACGTATTGGTGCAAGGGGCTGTACCTGAGCATCTCACTTCCTTGATCGCAAAAATGGAGGAAATGGGTGTAAAGATTGTTGAAGAACCGGATGGTATTCGTGTGAATGGTTCAAATGATCTGAAAGCTGTCGATATTAAAACGATGCCGCATCCGGGATTCCCGACTGATATGCAGTCACAAATGATGGCTTTATTGCTTCAGGCAAAGGGAACCTCCATGATTACCGAAACTGTTTTTGAAAATCGCTTTATGCACGTGGAAGAATTCCGCCGCATGAATGCTGATATCAAAATCGAAGGACGTTCTGTTGTCATGAATGGGCCGACAAGACTCCAAGGGGCAGAAGTAGCAGCAACCGATCTTCGTGCTGCCGCTGCATTAATTCTATCCGGATTAGTTGCCGAAGGCGTAACCCGTGTAACGGAATTAAAACATTTGGACCGAGGCTATGTGAATTTCCATGAGAAATTAGCGGGCTTAGGCGCAGACATCGAAAGAATCAGCGAAGCAGACGTCGAAGAAATCATCTACAATCAGCAAAAGCTCGACATGAATGCCTAAGCGGGTGTGAACGCCTGGCAGGATTGTCTTACTTTCTGCATTCGTAATAATATATGCAAAGAAACCACAGGACTTGTGCACAAAATGCACAACGAATGTGGTTTTTTTATTGGGACAAGGTTCCAGGCAACGAATGTGGTTTTTTTATTGGGACAAGGTTCCAGGTTGAGGCCACTGAAAAAGTTCAAAAAGAACAGCTAACAAGGGTGAATCGTTAG
>CALGSR010000097.1 GCA_937902115.1 uncultured Bacillus sp.
GCGTTCGTGTTGACGCAATCGTTGCGGAGGAAGTGTGAAGTACACTAGTCGCTAGACGCTGTAGCTGGATGAGACAAACTCAATTTAGAGTATTAAATTAATCTATACTCTATGCAAAAAAGCTGACTTGGGACGATGCCCCGTAAGTCAGCTTTTTCATACGAAATTCCATTGATTTAGACTGTCGAGTACGTAGGTTGGTTTCTTTTCATAACGAGACAGCAGCTCTTTCGTTGTAATTCCGGTGTGGACAAGCAGAGTATCCAACCCTGCATTCATCCCTGCCATAATATCCGTATCGTAATTATCTCCAATCATAAGCGTATCTTCCTTACTTGTACCAATGACCTTTAAGGCCTGCTCCATAATAATCGATTCGGGCTTTCCGATAAAAATCGGCTCTATTTGCGTCGATACCGTAATAACAGACGTTAATGAACCATTGCCTGGCATGAGTCCGCGTTCTGTCGGAATGGCAATATCGCCATTTGTCGAAATAAATACTGCTCCATTACGGACAGCTAAAGAAGCAATGGCAAGTTTTTCATAACTGATGGAACGATCAATTCCAATGACGACAAAATCTGCATCCTCCTGACCTGGTTTGAAGCCTTTTTCTGCAATGGCAGTCTGCAGACCTTCCTCCCCAATCACATAAACAGATGCTTCTTTGTTTCGATCATCTATATAGTTAGCCGTAGCCATACTGGTTGTAAACACCTGCTCCGCATTCGCTTTTATTCCAAAATCGCGCAACTTTGCTGCCACCTGCTCCGGTGTTCGGGAGGAATTATTTGTTACAAATAAATATGGAATATGCTGTTCATTCAGAAGGCTGACAAAGTCAACCGCTTCCGCTATCACTTCTGTTCCTCTGTACATTGTTCCATCTAAATCAATCAAATACCCTTTATAATTCTTCATCTTTCGTCCTCACTTAACCTATTGTCAAAAAGTCATGATGTCCTTTCACGTTTGTTCAGACTGGATCACATAATGACAGCAGCTATGCCCTTCAGACATGCTTGTTTCTATCGAGATCGAATCTAACTCGAGAAATTTTTGAATAAACTCGATCTCAATTTGGCATATTTGCGGAAATTCCTTGGCGATCTCAACAAATGGACAGTTTAATTCTTTAAAATGAGTTTCACCTTGATTGTACTCAATTTGCGGCATATATCCGTCGAGTTCTTGAATAGCCCGTAATCTTTCTAATCTTTGCGGAAGTTCTTCTTTTTTTAACTCATGCTTGTATTTATCAAGCTGACGCATCTTCCATTTTTGCAAAATATCTTTTACCAGATCCTCTTGACCGGCTTCAATCAAGCCATGAAGAAGCTCCAAACTAAATTCTTTATATTTTTTCGGAAAATAATCTTCCCCTTGTTCGGCAAGTTTGTATACCTTTGAAGGTCTTCCCATCGTTTGCTTTTTCATATCAGAGCGTATTAATTTTTCCCGTTCTAACGTCTGGATATGCCTTCTTACAGCCATTTCCGTAATATTAATCTCCGTTGCAAGTTCCATAATCGTCATGCTGCCATTTTGCTTCAAGAGCGCTAATATTTGTTCTTTCGTATTTCCGGCAATAATCATGTACTCCACCCCTTTTTTATCAAGCATCCATTCCCCTAGAAATGACGTTGTTCCTCTATTAAGGTATAAAGGTTGTGACCGGTCCAAGCTCATTCTCAATGTAATCCCTTACACTTGGTGCAAATTGCTTTAAGGCCGATAATTCCTTCTTAAATGTCTGCAGTATTTCTTGATGATTCATATCTGTATAAAATTGCAGCAACACTTTCCGCAATGGGATAATTCTCTTGAAGCTAGCACACATTTCCTCTGAAATGACCTTCTCATCTTCTAATATTTCTAAAATATCTTCATAGCTTCCCGGATCGCGCATGATAAAGCCATCAATCATGCTATTTCCTACATCGAGAACGGCCTCAATAACCATATGGATGATCCGTTCTGCTGCCAACTTTTCGATCGTGGACTCGTATGCTTTCATTTCTTCAAAAATCCGGATTTGTGCTTCAATATAAATTAATTTTTCTTCAATTTTCTCCCTATCCACAAAATACATTTTTCAGCCTCCGCTTATCATGTTATCAGCAATTAATGGTGAAAGACGGCTGGTTAGCTTTAAGATCCCCTTGGATGAAATCCACTATAAGCTCTCGTCCGCTGCATACCATTGGAATGCATCTATTCTGTATATATTGTATCATAATTTGTTTAAAATCCTATTTGTCTTATGTATAATTGTGTGAAACTACATTTCACGAGCACTTTCTGCTATATTAAAGAAGATATTTTATTAAGTAGACCTAATGGAGATGACATTACTTTGGAACGTGAACTAGCATTAGAATTAGTACGTGTGACAGAAGCGGCGGCCATCGCTTCAGCACAATGGCAAGGAAGAGGAAAGAAAAACGAAGCCGATAATGCTGCAACTACCGCGATGCGCCATATGTTTGATTCTGTGAATATGGATGGAATCGTCGTCATTGGTGAAGGTGAATTAGATGAAGCACCAATGCTTTATATTGGGGAGCGCCTAGGTACCGGAATCGGACCAAAGGTTGATATAGCTGTCGACCCTCTAGAAGGAACCAATATTGTCGCAAAAGGTTCCAATAATGCCATTGCCGTGATTGCTGCCGGCGATAAGGGCACCTTGCTTCATGCGCCGGATATGTATATGGAAAAAATCGCTGTCGGAAAAAAAGCAGCAGGCAAAATCAGTTTACTCGATCCAATTGAAAAAACAATCGATATTGTTGCAGAGGCAAATAATAAAAGAGTGAGAGATGTCACCGTTATTATTCAAGAAAGAGAACGACATAAAGACATAATTGAACGCATCCGGGCAAAAGGAGCGAGGGTGAAATTATTCGGTGACGGCGATGTTGGTGCTGCTATCGCCACTTGCCTTCCACAAACAGGCATTGACTTGTTCGTCGGAATCGGTGGAGCACCGGAAGGCGTCATTGCTGCCGCAGCGATTAAAGCGCTAGAAGGCGATATGCAAGCCAGACTCGTCCCTTATTCAAAAGAAGAGGAAGAAAGAGTCATTGAAATGGGAATCAAAGATCCGCGGCAATTATTGACAATAAATGATTTAGTTTCCGGCGATGATGCTATTTTCTCGGCTACCGGTGTTTCAGATGGTGAATTAGTAGACGGCGTCCGTTTCCTTGGCGGTGATTTGGTCGAAACCTCTTCCATTGTGATGCGCAGCAAAACGAAAACCGTGCGCTATATTAAAGCTTATCATCACCTTGAATGTAAACCGCATTTAGTGATGGAATAACCCATCATGCGCAGCCTTGGTCCATTGTACATCACTATCGCCCATTGAATACGAACGAAAAAGTCTTGCATAATCTAAATAAAGGGGGATGAAAAAGTGGCAGAAAGATTTTATTTATATGATGAAACTGAAAGTACACAGACTCGTTTTATCAGCTTTATGGGGGAAAATAATCGCTTTGATCTGGCCATTATCAATTCCAATCGCTACTACGGCAAAATACTCGTGCTCGATATTCAAAGAGGGCGTTTTGCGATTATCGGCCATGATGACCTAGAGGAAGAAGGATATTTGGAGCATGCTTTTCAAATAAGTGAAGAAGATGCAGAAGAATTAACGTCTTTTCTCTCCGAAATTATATAAGTACACGGCAGCTACATGTTTTTTTCACCTCATGGGAATACTAATCATGAGGTGAAAAAGATGGATGAGCACAAAGAAAAAAAGTACTATAATTTCTCCAATGTTGAAAAGATGAAGGACTACATCATTCCTGAAGAATTTCCCGAAGGTCCGTACGGTTCAGAAAGAGGAAAGCTGGATGCAGTGGAGAACAAAAGCACACCATGGCGTGAAGGACAGCGGACATACAGTGCCTATAATTATGAATTCAAGTCCTTGCATCAGGATTTGCCGCGGCAAATTGACGGTGCCCATCCGCCACATGATGATCCAAACAAAGACGAACAGCGACCCTATTCGGATTATAAGCAATATTAATAGTAGAAAATTACGGATGGATGTCTGGGGGCAGCTTGAACAAGCCTTTCTTTACGCCGGTAAGAAGTGCGCGAAGAGAAGGCTGGCTGGCTTGTCTTCCCATACTGGTTTCATAGGACTAACTCTGAATATTAGAAAAAAAGACTGACTACTTAGAGTCAGCCTTTTTTTCAGTTTTCACCTTTTTTACAATGAAGTAGGCACAGCCAAAATTACAAAATTCATACAAATACTCGGAAACGGTACTAATTTTTGTATCAAATGAGGCTTTCTGATTATTATCTTCAAAAAAACCTCTTAAGCGTAACTGTCCATATCCCCAATCGCCGACAATATAATCATACTTCGATAGAATATCGCTGTAACGGCTGCGAAACTCTTCCTCATTAAAACCGTCTCGTCTTTCCTCAACCAGTTCGTACGTATTATTTTGAATGTTAACCATTCTTTTCACCTCTAAAAGCAAATTGCCCTCATAACAAGAATTTAGCCATAAAATAAAGAAAAGTGCAAGCGGTATGCGTCTAATCTTCTCTATTATACCTTATTATCCAGCAATTACTAAGTTGAAAATTTAAATTAGCGGTCACTCTAATGATATGGGGGTGTTTTATTTTGAAAAAAACTTTACTGACCATTGGATTTGGGTTATGCAGTTTATCCATGTTAGCTGCCTGCCAAAATGATGAGGCAAGAAGCGATCTATATCAGGAAAGCGGCAATACCATTAATGTGAATAACAGCCGTGCTGACCTATATCGTGATGTAAGGAAGGGCGATGTGAGTGAAGACTTTGGTTATGTTCGCCACCAAAGAAGCCCGATCGCAGGTGAGCAAATGTCCAATAACCACTATACAGCGATTGACCGCGAAAAGTTAGCCGATGCTATTTCTAAAAATGTGATTAATCTGCCCAATGTACAGGATGCTGCCACTCTTGTAACCGATGAAGAAGTATTAATCATTTATGAAACGGATTCAACAAATCGTCATTTAACAGCCGATCAAGTAAATAAATCCGCTATGGCCTTTGTGCCAAGATGGTACCATGTTTATGTCAGTGATAATCCACGCTTAAGAGAGCTGGCAAATAGCTACGCACATCTCGATTCAGACAGTCGCAATGCAAATTATGGAATCAATAAGCTTATTAAAGAAATGATTAAATCACCACAAGGAAAAGACATGAATACAGAAGAAAATGCAAACGGAGAAACAAAAGGCTTACGGAATCCGGACAATATCAGTGAAAACAATCGATAATTAAAGTAAAAATGGGACTGACTCATCAGATAAAGTCAGTCCCATTTTATGTGTCTGTATGCTCTAGTTGTGTAGATTTCATACTCTGTTTCAGGCTTTTTTCGTTTCCTGCTCATCTGTCAGATGCTCTTTTCTTGATTCAGCAGGCACTTGTTCATCAGCATGATAAGATGAACGAACAAGCGGACCTGACTCACAATGACTGAAGCCCTTCTGTAACGCTATTTCTTTTAATTCAAGAAACTCATCAGGATGATAATATTTTTCTACAGACAAATGTTTCTTCGTTGGCTGCAAATATTGCCCAATTGTCAAAATATCAACATGGTTGACTCTTAAATCATCCATGACTTGTAAAATTTCTTCCTTTGTCTCCCCAAGTCCAACCATTAACGAAGATTTAGTCGGAATCTTTGGCTGAAGTTCCTTTGCTCGTCGGAGAAATTCTAAGGAACGGTCATATTTGGCACGGGCACGTACTTGAGGAGTTAGTCTTTCCACCGTTTCAATATTATGGTTGAGAATATCTGGTTTCGCATTCATCAATGTTTGCAAGTTCTCAATCATTCCACCCATATCTGAAGGCAGCACCTCAACCGTTGTAAAGGGGCTTTTTCTTCTAATCGCTTTTATCGTTTCAGCAAAAATGGCTGCTCCGCCATCTTTTAAATCATCCCGCGCAACTGCCGTTACAACAACATGCTTTAAATTCATCATACCGACAGAGTCTGCGACCCGTTCCGGCTCTTTCAAGTCCAGTTCTGTTGGCAGGCCTGTTTTCACCGCACAGAAGCGGCAAGCTCTTGTACATGTATCCCCTAGGATCATAAAAGTAGCCGTTCTTCTTTCAGCCCAGCATTCGTGGATATTGGGGCATCTTGCTTCCTCGCAAACGGTATGTAGGCTTTTTTCCCGCATCATCTTTTTTATCCCAGTATAATGCTGGTTTGTATTCAATTTAATTTTCAGCCACTCAGGTTTCCGTTTCATTTCATTTTGTTCAGCCAATTCCGTTCCACTCCTTTTCGATCAAATTCTATAGAGCTATTCAATATATCAAAATAATTATTATTATTCATAAAATCCTACTGTTGACACTTTATCATATCTACAAATGAACAACAAGCTGAAGGATTTGCTCTATTTTTTTTCCAGTAATTATCTGTTTGAAATCCACCGATTCCCACAAACTAAAGGAGAAGAATTAACAGAAGGGAAGGTTTGTATGCGGCAATTATTCATCTATTCAATATGTACCATTCTTCTTCTATTGAATGGAGTGCTCACAGCGAAAGCTGAGAAAAATGAAGAGAGTGTATTCGTCCAGAGAATGGAGTTATATCAAAAGGTGGAATCCGTAACAAATATCCCTTGGTATTATTTGGCGGCTGTTGATCAATATGAGCGAAATGTCCGTCAATCACGAAAAGATATTCCAAAAGCGGAGGGGCTTAGCGGGATTTATTTTCGCCAGGAGGAATGGACGGGAATCACAAATCCCAATCGGGAAGACGTGAATCCTTTATCCATTCGATTTTTTAATGGGATTGGGGCTGATGGAGATGGGGATGGCAGGGCTACTTTGACCAATGACGTGGATGTCCTTTATTCATTTGCCCACTATCTCTTAAATTATGGAACCGATCATTCCCACATTAAAATGGCTCTTTGGGATTATTATAAAAGAGATAAAGCAGTCGGCATCATCAGCGGGAAGGCAAAAATCTATCAGCATTTCGGCCGTATCGATCTGGAATCTCATGCCTTTCCTGTTCCGTTACGCTCAAACTACAGCTACAGAAGCACATGGGGAGATGCCCGGGGCTGGGGCGGGCGAAGAATCCATGAGGGCACAGATATTTTTGCCAATTATGGGGTGCCGGTTAAAGCGACAGGTTACGGTATCGTAGAAATGAAGGGCTGGAATAAGTATGGCGGCTGGCGGGTTGGAATCCGTGATATCAATAATAACTATCACTATTTTGCCCATTTAAATGGATTTGCTAAAGACCTTAAAGCCGGACAAGTGGTTGAACCAGGGCAGATCATCGGCAGTGTCGGAAGTTCCGGCTATGGTCCCCCGGGAACATCAGGGAAATTCCCGCCACATCTCCATTACGGAATGTACCGGGATACTGGCTATACCGAATGGTCCTATGACCCCTATCCACATCTCAAACAATGGGAAAGGCAAGAAAGGCAAAGAACCAGGAAATGATAAAAAAAGAGGATGTTCTTGTTCACGATGGACCATCCTCTTAATTATTTGGTACATTGATCACTGGAGGAATGCCAGCCCCGCCATTGTTGTAAAATTGCGGAACATCGCCTGGAAATATCCCCATTCCAATCGGGATATTACGTTTTACTGTTGTTACCTCTGTTGCAAAAGGAATAATAATTTCTATTTGTACCTCAAGAGCAATATATACTTCAATATGGGCATTGTTAATCCCATATTCAGTTACTTTTGTTTTCACATCGGATGTAGCATCTCCTATCGCAGTAAAGTGGATGGGAATTTTCGGACCAAGACTTCCGATAATGGCATTATTTGTGGCCTGACCTAAAGGAATCGAGAAAGAAATTCCTTCACTACTATTTGATTCATCGAAATCCACCTCAAGCTCTGCAAAAGATTCAAGAACCGCCAAATTTCCCTGTTCTACCTCTTTTATATTCTGTAAGACTAGATTTTCGATTTCTGTTTGCAGCCGGGATATTTTCTCTGTATCGAATTGAATATTTCTCGAACCATTGGTATTTGGGATCGTTTTAAAGATTTCTATTTCTTCGTTCGCCAGTCTATTATTAATCGCTTTGCCTATCACAAGCGTGGCGATTTTTCTCGTTTCGGATTCAGCGTAGCTTACAAGTGTTGGTTTAATACTTTTGTTGATCATCCAGAGTCCAATTGCTGTGGAAAAAACAAAGAAAACAAGAGTTAATAAAAAAACATACCTTAGCGGCAAGGGTCCTTTTTTCAACAGTCGGCGTCTGCGAAACTTTGCCAAGACAAATCCCCCCTCTACATGCTAATGTATGCACGAAAAAGAGGAACTAACGCAAAAATCTGTATCATTTCTTTATCGGACAAAGATGTTTTAAAAAAGATAGAAAAAGCAGCCAATTTGGCTGCCTTCCTTTCCGCTTAAATCATTCTCAGCATGGCTTCTTTCCCAATCATGCCTTTATGAATCCCAAAAGCTTCTGCTTCATATGTTACTGATTCGAGTGGAGCCTCTAATAGCTGGTCAATCGTTTTTACGCCAACTGCCCGGCCCGCTATTACTTTACGGTCCTTTAATTTTTCATTTAATATCGAAACATCTAAAGCCCCGCACATGATATATCCTTTATCACTCGTTACTACTAAGAGATTCGTTTTAGGTAATTGAACGGAAATAGCAAGAAATGTATGTCCGCTTATTTCAATCGGCGACATATCAATCAAACCTATCACTCCTTTCCTCTCTAATAACAAAATATGAGGAAAGGACAAAAATGTGTATTAGTCAGCTACTTGTTTTTCTGACTCCTTTATTTTCCAAGCCAAGAGATGGCGCATGAAATCAGGCAGAATGTATTCTTTCTTTTCCGCACGGAAGATTGCGGGAAAGAATTTGCCGAATGTAAACATATCAGGAATGGCTAATGTATATTTCTTATCACTTTTTATTGGTTTTCCCTGCACGGAGAAAAGAGCATATTGGCTTTTCTTCATCATA
The DNA here is from genome assembly GCA_937902115.1 of uncultured Bacillus sp. Taxonomy (GTDB): domain Bacteria; phylum Bacillota; class Bacilli; order Bacillales; family Cytobacillaceae; genus Bacillus_BD. The sequence goes on from CALGSR010000097.1 coordinate 9,040, forward strand.
TGAATTCCGCTGTATACCATTTTCCCCATAATTTTACCGCGGAAACCGAAGCCCATGATTGACATATCCGTCCACTTTTCATCCAGCGTCTGAACAAGAACCTCCTTTAACTCTGCTCCTGTTAATTCAACGACACATGGATTAATTGGGTGAGGACAGATTCTATGTAGATCAAATTGTGTAATGGTCCCCGGAACAAGGTTTTCCAGAATTAAACCTTGATTGATAAAAGCACAATCGGCCTCACTCGTTTCTCGCAGCGCATGACATAACAGATGTGCAAGTTCATCCTGTGATGTCCGGACATATTTCTTGGCGATAATCTCGGTCGAAAGCATCCCTCTTCCGGTACGATACAACTCTTCCACCTGCTGAATTTCATCAATCACAGGCGGTAATTCATTCGTATCATACAGCCATGCTTTTTTCTCAACAATTTTCTTTTCTTTCGGATCTATGGTTAAACAAATATGACCAACAAACATGCCATATTTTCCGGCGCAGGCAAGCAACGCGTCATTAACCATTCTTCCTTCATGTAAAATATGATGGGTATGCCCACCGATAATTACATCAATTCCAGGAATGTCACGAGCGATTTGCTCATCATCATGAATTCCAAGATGGGACAACAGGACCGTAACGTCAGAATGACCTTTCAGCTCCACCAGCTGGTTTTTCAGCTCTTCATAAGGATCGGTCACCTTCCAGCCCATTAGTCCATATAGATAGGAATAACTCGCGGTCAAACCGGTGACCGCAACCTTCGTACCGTTTTTTGTTTCAAAGATCTTGTTTGCTTTTGCCCATGAAGGCCGCGTCCCATCCTGATGATATAAATTTGCGAGCAGAACTTCGAAAAGACGATGATCATATAAGTGATGTAAATCTTCATAAGGGAAAGTAATTCCTTCATTATTTCCGATCGTTACTGCATGATATCCGGCCTTATTCATCAGCTCGACATTCACATTACCACGTGTTGCCTCTGTCAGCGGATGCGAACGGTCAGCATGATCACCAAGATCAAATAGTAAAAATTCTTCACCAGCTTGTTCATGCCACTTTTTTCGTTCCTGCAAAAAATGATGAATCCGCGGCCAATGCTCAAAATGACTATGTAAATCATTTGTATGATAAATATGAATGACTTCCAAATTCCATCGCCTTTCTTTCCTTAAAATCGATAATAGTTCTTTTTCATTTCATTCTTTATATCTTTATAGTAGCATAAACGATAATTATCGTTCAGCAAATTAGTTTCAGATCATCCCCTGATAAATCAGGCGGACGCCGACAATGATAAGCACAATACGCAATAGGGCAACAATGGTTTTACTCGGTAACTTCGCATTGATATAAGCACCAAGTTTCCCACCGAACCAGGCCCCTGGAATCAAAGCAGCTGCATAAAGCCAATTAATATTCCCCATATAAATATGCGCAGCAGAGCTTGTCAAAGAAGTTAAAAATAATAACAGCATCGAAGTAGCAACGGCAATATGAGGCGGGAAAAAGAATAACAA
>CALGSR010000098.1 GCA_937902115.1 uncultured Bacillus sp.
TTTCTTGTTCGACATAGTTACAATATTTTATACAAGAAAAAAAGAAGGACGAAATCTCATATTTCGTCCTTCTTTACCCTTTAGGCTTGTGTTTGATCTTCTAATTTAAATGCATCGTTTTCTGCTTTTGTCGGATAGAATAATTTTTTATTTAATTTTAACAGTACTGACACTGTTTTGAATTGCACCAATACAAATGGTACAAGCATTATAAAATAAACTGCAGAGAATTGAGTAACAATCCCTGTATTTACAAATCCCCAGTGAATAAAGAACATACCCAAAACCATAAAGGCTACTCCAGGGCAAATTAACGAAAAGCTTCCTGGACTTTTTCCTGCGCCATGAATCATCCCTCTGAAGTAGTTATTCTGTTTCATCACTGAATAACCAATCAGACCGAACATCACTTGAATCGAAACAAAAATTGTTAAAACAATAAACATTGGAGTAGCAGATGGTGATTGAACATGAAGCAGATTATGATTTACTCCGTTGTATAGACGTACAAGCGTAATCCCCATAATGGTAAGAATTGGTATAATAAGCCACAGACTTGCACTTGCACCTTTATCCAAGCCATATTTAAAAATAGATTTAAAGCCAAGTACCATTTTTACTACTAATAACATAATAGCAATGCTGCTAAAGAAGAAGGACAATACCATTCCAATTACAGATACCGCAAGAGTATGACTCATTGCCGCAGGTGATGCAAAACCAACTGCGATCATCGCAAAAGCAAAAACAGCTAATAACTGACTTAAGTTATTGTTCTTCGCAAAATCCAGATCTCCATTCAGAATAAAACGTGTGAAATAATTTTTAAAAATCACTAAAGCGTAAATGCCAATCGCCACAAATGCAGCCAAAGCAAAAGGAAACAAGTATTCTACATAGTTCCATAAATTCGGTACAAACGCGCCTCCAAGAATAAACAGCACATTCACCGTCATCGCAAGAGTTAATGGAATTGCCATTAACGATACTTCTCCATTTGAGTTTCTCAGCTTCTCATAAGCGTCTGTCTTTTTGTAAAGACGATACTCACGGATGTTCCAGACTAGTAATTGAATATGTTTAATTGCAAAAAATAGGATGAACAGTAACGCTGCCACTGATAAAATACTAACAAGCAGGTTATCTCCTGTTACCAGCGCAAGAATATGCTCAAAGTTTGCCATTGGCCTTCCCGGATGCTTCGCCATAAACATGAAATACATATAGAACGAAACAGTTAATCCACCACTACCTAATGATGCTAAGAAATACATTGGATTATAATTTTCTTTTAAATTCTTAATCAATTCAATTCCCCCTTATACCTACCATGGTATTTTATTTCTTTCGTGATGCCATTTTATAATGCGAATTCATGTCATTTCAACCATTTTATTATTTTCACCATTCAAATGAGGGGTTTCCCTTACTCCTTTCACTTAGATAATATTTAGAATACGTGCAGTCCTAGTTTTATTATTACTTTTCCCGAAATGTTCATATTTCCCCCTGTTGATGCCATTGATTAGGGGCTATCACTTAATATCATTTCTAATGTAATATTTGATTGGATCTGAACGATTTATTTTTTACAATAGGCTCAAAGTTCATTCCATCCATGCATAAAAATAGTACAAGATAATATGGTTTTATATCATTATTCTTAAAATATTCATATATTACCGGGATTTCTTTCTCCGATTAGGGGTTAATCCTCATTTGCATTTGAAACTATTTTACAATGAATGAAAACGTGTTATCTTGTACTCAGAAAGTACTTTTACCACTATACAAAAATTTTTAACCGTCCTCATACCCGACCTGGTATAAGAACGGTAAGGGGGATTCAATATGGCACATGTTGTCGTAGTAGGGGCAGGTTTTTCTGGTCAAACAGCAGCACTTTATTTAAAAAAGAAGCTAGGAAGAGGTCATAAAGTAACCGTTATCAACCCTTATCCAAGATTTACCTATATTCCTTCTCTTGTTTGGGTGGGGATAGACAGAATGAAACCGGAAAAAACAATGTTTGAATTAGAGCCTGTTTTTAAAAAACATGGTATTAATTTTATACAAGCCTTTGCTAAAGAGATACATCCAGATGATCAATATGTATTAACAGAAACTAAAAGCGGCGAACAGCAAAAGATTCAATATGACTATATTATCAATGCCACAGGACCGCACTTGAATTTCGAAGGCACAGAAGGGCTTGGACCAGAGCATGATACAACACATTCCATTTGTAATATTCATCATGCGAAGATGGCACGGGACGCTTATCTTGAACAAGTAAAAAGAATGGAGAAAGGCGAACATGTAAAACTATTAATTGGAACCGGCCATGGACAAGCAACCTGCCAGGGAGCCGCACTTGAATATATTACCAACATTCATAACGATTTAGTTAAAAGAGGTTTAAGAGATAGAGCAAAAATCATGTGGTTATCCAATGAACCTAAATTAGGAGACCTTGGAGTCGGTGGTGTATCCGCCTCCAAACATGGTTATATCATGGAATCCGAGGCGTTTATGAAATCGATTTTCTCTGAGCAAAATATTTATTACCAGGTCCAAACTGCGGTAACAAAAGTAGAAAAAGGAAAGGTTTACTGGGAAAACTATGATGGCGAATTCGGTGAAACAGAATATGACTTCGCTATGCTTATACCGCAGTTTAAAGGGACAAAAATCAAGTATATCGATAAAAATGGAAACGATATTACATCGACAATCACAAACCCTGCCGGCTTTACAATTGTTGACGGAAATTACGGAAAGAAATGGGAGGATATAAAGGCGTCTGACTGGCCTTCAACCTACCAATCACCTTTCTATAAAAATATGTTTGCTGCCGGAATTTCCTTTGCACCACCTGGTTCGATTTCAAAACCGCATGT
>CALGSR010000099.1 GCA_937902115.1 uncultured Bacillus sp.
CGATGAAGAATATGCAAGTGCCGGAGCAGTGCTGGTAGCTTCTGCTAAAGAGGCATGGGCCCAAGACTTGATCATGAAAGTAAAGGAGCCGCTCCCTAGTGAATACACATACTTTCGCGAAGGACTTGTACTATTTACATATCTCCACCTTGCACCAGAACCGGAACTGGCACAAGCATTACTCGATAACAAAATAATCAGCATTGCTTATGAAACGGTACAGCTTGCAAATGGCAGCCTCCCTTTATTAACACCTATGAGTGAAGTGGCAGGCCGAATGGCACCTCAAATAGGAGCACAGTTCCTTGAAAAGATCTACGGAGTGTAACTAGAGGCAGTGTTACTATTATAGGGGGCGGGGTTGCCGGAACTAACGCAGCAAAGGTTGCTTCAGGACTTGGAGCTAAGGTGACCATCCTTGATGTAAACCCGGAGCGGCTGCGTCAATTAGAAGACCTGTTTAGAGGCGATGTCGAGGTTCTAATGTCGAATCCATATACAATTGCAGAGGCTGTACGTGAAGCAGATCTTGTGGTTGGTGCTGTACTAATCGCCGGAGCAAAGACACCGATTCTCGTTTCTGAAGAGATGATCAAAACGATGAGTCCAGGCTCAGTCATTGTCGATATCGCCATCGATCAAGGAGGAATATTTGAAACAACAGATAAAATCACGACACATGATAATCCAACCTATGTGAAACATGATGTTGTTCATTATGCGGTCGCCAATATGCCAGGTGCCGTTCCCCGCACTTCTACGATGGCTCTGACAAACGCTACAGTTCCCTATGCTTTACAAATCGTGAATAAAGGGTATAAACAAGCCTGTCTCGATAATGAAGCATTACGCAAAGGGATTAATACGTTAAATGGATTTGTCACCCATCGGGAAGTTGCCAAGGCACTGAATTTAGATTATCAGGATGCTTTGGATATTTTACAACTTTAAGTGTACATAATAGAAAAACAACCTTCTCCTTTAACTGTGCGAGAAGGTTGTTTTTTGCTATTCGATAAACAGTAATTCTTTCGGGAATTTTGTCAGCACCTCTACACCATTTTCTGTTACGAAAACATCATCTTCAATACGAACCCCGGCAACATTTGGTACATAGATCCCTGGTTCGATGGTATACACCATTCCTGGTTCCAGTATTAATGGATTCATTTCCGTGACAGATGGGTATTCATGGACACTGATTCCGAGTCCGTGGCCAAGACGATGCGGGAAAAATTCACCGTATCCGGCTTGGCTGATGATTTTCCTTGCTGTTAAATCTACAGCAGCACATGTGATTCCCGCTTTACTTGCCTCGATGGCAGCCAACTGAGCCCGAAGTACGGTTTCATATATTTCCTTTTGCTTTTCCGAGATTTCGCCATAGGCGACTGTCCTCGTAATATCAGAACAATAGCCATCCACAACCACACCTAAATCAAAAAGAACAAAGTCGCCTTTTTTAATTTTTGTCAATCCCGGTGTTCCGTGTGGCGAAGCCCCGTTTGCTCCTGTTAATACCATTGTAGCAAAGGACATTTTTGCCGCGCCCTGCTTTTTCATTTCGTATTCAATTGCTGCCAAAACATCTAGTTCTGTTTTCCCTTCACTGATTTCCGAACAGCCGGCTTCAATGGCGTAATCCGCCAAAGCACATGCTTTCCGCAGTTTTGCTATTTCATCCTTTCCTTTTATCATCCTCAGATTACGCAGCTTTTCTTCAGCAGAAAAAAATGCCGCATTCGGTAGTATTGCGGTGATTGCCTCAAAACGCTCGACATTCATATGTTCCTTTTCAATTGCAGCTTTTGTAATCTTGGTCAGCCTTTTTTGTATCGCCTTCTCGATGAACTGCCATGGATCGTCAATATCACTATAGCCGATAATTTCATAATCCCATCCAGAAGCGGCAGCATCTTCTTTTTCCATACCAGGACATACGAGAATAGGTTCAGATTCTTGGAATAGTATAAGTCCAAGCAGTCTTTCATGCGGCTCACAATAAAATCCGCTTAAATAAAAAACATTATCTGTTGAAGTTAACAATGAAACATCAACATCGTTTTGTTTCATCCATTCTAAATAACTTATTAAACTTGATTTCATTCCTGACCACCTGTTTGAATTCGTTTATTCTTACTATATCACTTTGGAATGATCAGATGTCAAATGCTGTGAATAAAATAAGTCTCTTTCATCATAATATATGAATGACAATTTTAGCATTTGTCGCAAAATAGTACTTATTCTCATTTTTATTTATTGTATAATAAAGAAAAGGAGGGAATTAATATGGGTCTAACTTATAAAAAGATTCTTGTTGCTGTAGATGGTTCAAAAGAAGCAGAATGGGCATTCAAAAAAGCCGTACAGGTCGCTAAAAGGAATGATGCTAAACTCTTATTAGCACATATCATTGATACTCGTACTTTTGCTACGGTAGAAGCATACGATCGTACCATTGCTGAAAGAGCTGACAAATTTGCCAGAGAACTAATGGAAAATTATAAAAAGGAAGCACTGGAAGCAGGGATTAAAGAAGTAGAGTATGAAGTGGACTATGGCTCTCCTAAAGTGAAGATTCCCAAAGATATTGCAAAAAAACATGATGTAGATTTAATCATGTGTGGGGCAACCGGTTTAAATGCTGTTGAACGTTTCTTAATTGGCAGCGTTTCCGAGCATATTACCCGTTATGCAAAATGTGATGTACTGATTGTCCGTACGGATAAGGATATTCTTGAAGAAGATGAATAATACTTAATATGAAAAAACCGGATGTTCGATGAACAACCGGTTTTTTTATTTAAAGATAAAAAAGTCTAAGGTTTTTGAACTTTGGTCAGTGTCCAGCTCCAGCGCCTAGCGACTAGTGTACTTCACACTTCCTCCGCAACGAT
>CALGSR010000100.1 GCA_937902115.1 uncultured Bacillus sp.
AAAAGTATTTACCGGGTAAGATTCACGACTTTACAGGCTCTGATTTTGAGGAGATAAAAAAACATCTTTCCGATGAACGGGCTGTTTGGATCATCATCAATACAGCATACAAGCATCTTGATCCAAGTTTTTTTCAAACTTGGCAGACACCAAGCGGACCAATTGATATTACCTATAAAGAGCATTCTGTCCTAATCACGGGATATGATGCAAACTATGTCTATTTTAATGATCCTTTAACAACTGTAAAAAACAAAAAAGCACCCATAAAGGATTTTGAAGAATCCTGGGTGCAAATGGGAAGACAGGCCATCACCTATCTTCACAATTATCCTCTTGCTGACAATGCTTCAGGGGTCTGAATATAATCTGCTTCGAAGTTATAAACCTTTTCGACATATATTTGGTGCCAAACCATAAACATGAGGACGGTCCAAATTTTACGACTATTGTCCGCTTTTCCTTGACAATGGGCATCAAGAAGTCTTAGAACATACTCTTTATTGATTAAATGATCCGTGTTGCTTTCGCGGATTATTTTTTTTGCCCAATCGTTCATCTCATCTTTAAGCCAATGACGAATCGGCACCGGGAAGCCCAATTTCTTCCGACTTAACACATGATCAGGCACAATTCCTTCTGCTGCTTTTCGTAAAACATATTTTGTCGTGCCATTTGCTGTTTTTAGGGCTGTTGGAATCTTTGAGGCGACTTCAAATACCTCTTTATCCAAGAACGGAACACGAAGTTCCAATGAATGGGCCATCGTGACTCTGTCCGCCTTTAAAAGAATATCGCCACGCATCCATGTATGAATGTCAATATATTGCATCCGGTCAACCGGATCCATTCCCTTGCTCTCTTCATAAAGCGATTTAGTTATATCGGTATAGTTTAAATCACTCCTGAAAGTGTGTAATAGCTGGCGTTTCTCTTCTTCAGTGAACATTTTCGCATTGCCGATATACCGTTCTTCCATTGGTGTAACACCGCGTTCAATGAAGCTTTTACCTTTCATCCCTTCAGGCATCAACTTAGATAACCCTTTAAGAAAAGCTTTGCCAAATTGCGGCATTTTATTAAAAATCTCTAATGACTGTGGTTCACGATAAATATTGTAACCGCCGAATAACTCATCGGCACCTTCACCCGAAAGAACCACAGTCACATGCTTTCGTGCTTCACGTGCAACAAAATAAAGCGGTACACAAGCCGGATCAGCTAATGGATCATCCATATGCCACATTATTTTTGGCACTTCATTCATATATTCTTCAGGAGAGATAATATAGCTGATATTCTCTAAGCCAAGCTTGTCAGCTGTTTCCTTCGCAACATCAATTTCACTGAAGCCATTTCGTTCAAACCCAACAGAAAACGTCTTAATAGACGGATGAAATTCCTTTGCAATCGAAGCAATAATGGAAGAGTCAATCCCGCCTGAGAGGAATGAACCTACAGGTACGTCACTGCGCATATGCATTTTAACGGAATCAAATAATACATCTTTAATCTCTTTTACAAATTCTTCCTCCGCCTTCTGTACAGGCTTGAAATAAGCTTTCCAATAACGTTTAATCTCCATTGGCGAGCCGATTTTTTTTGTAAAATAATGCCCCGGTTCTAGCTTATGAATCCCATCTGTTAACGTTTCAGGCTCCGGAACAAACTGATAGGTTAAATAATGCTGTAATGATTCGTAATTCAGCACATCGTTTTTAACTGCTAATAAGATACTCTTTTTCTCTGAGGCAAAATAGGTCTGTCCTTCATTTTCGCAATAGAAAAAAGGTTTAATGCCGAAAGGATCTCTTGCACCATACAAAGTCTGCTCTTGTTTATCCCAAATCACGAAGGCAAACATACCGCGCAGACGCTCAACAGCCTTTTCCTTTACTTGACTGTATAAAGCAATAATAACTTCTGTATCTGAACTCGTTTCAAAACGTAAACCTTCTTTGATAAGTTCTTCACGTAATTCAACATAGTTATACACTTCACCGTTAAAAATGATCCAATAACGTTCATTTTCATAGGTTAATGGCTGATGCCCGCTCTCGATGTCGATAATACTCAAACGGCGAAAGCCAAATTGAATATGTTCATCGGTATAATATCCTTCATCATCAGGGCCTCGATGGGTAATAAGGTTATTCATATTTTTGAAAAGCTGTTTATCGGTTTCTTTAAATACTTGCGCCTTTTCATGTACACAACCAATAAAACCACACATTTATGTACGTCACTCCTTAATAAAGCTTTAGACCTAGGGTACTGAAGCATGAAAATTATCCATAAAAACACATAAAAAAAACATACTCTCTTATACTACCACTAATTTTTTTATAATGGCATGCTGGAAATAAAAAATCAATCTAAGAATGATAATATTCTGCTTCAGGGGTGAATAATTATGAACATAAAGGAAAAAGAGGGTGCATGATATTTGCATCCCTCTGATATGACTTCAATATTTCTTATTTCGTTTACGCCTGTTGTTTTAATAAATCAGCTTTGTCGGTACGTTCCCAAGGCAAATCAATATCGATTCGTCCAAAGTGACCGTAAGCAGCTGTTTGTTTGTAAATCGGGCGGCGCAGATCAAGCATCCGAATAATTCCTGCCGGGCGAAGGTCAAAGTTTTCCTCTACTAGACGAACTAATCTCTCTTCTTCCACTACCCCAGTTCCAAATGTATCAATGGCAATCGAAACAGGACGCGCTACACCAATGGCATACGCTAACTGTACTTCTACTTTATCCGCTAACCCAGCTGCAACAATATTTTTCGCTACATAACGGGCAGCATAGGCAGCCGAGCGGTCTACTTTCGTTGGATCTTTTCCTGAGAAGGCGCCACCGCCATGGCGGGCATAGCCTCCATATGTGTCAACAATAATTTTACGTCCTGTAAGACCTGCATCTCCTTTAGGTCCGCCGATTACGAAGCGACCTGTTGGGTTGATGAAGTACTTTGTATTTTCATCGAGCCATTTCTCCGGAATAATCTTG
>CALGSR010000101.1 GCA_937902115.1 uncultured Bacillus sp.
AGGTGATTGATACGCTTAAACAAGAATGGCGCACAGAAATCATTTCAACCTTTGTAAACAGTTTGCTGGAGCTTGGGTTTACAAAGGAGGAAATCATTGCGAGCCTGAATGATTATTTTAATAGGAGGGAGGGGACAGACCAGTGATTGTATTTGATCAAGTAACAAAAAAATACGGCCGTGAATCAGCCTTGAATCAAGTGTCATTTGTGCTGGAGCCGGGGAAAATCATTGGACTTCTTGGCCCGAACGGAAGCGGGAAATCGACAACGTTAAAGCTGATCGCCGGTCTCGTTTCTCCAACGAATGGAACAGTCAAAGTAAATGGGAAAATAGCAAATCGCAGAATTGCAGCAGAGGTCGTCTATTTAACGGAGCTTGATATGTTTTATGATTCTTTCACAGTTAAAGACACAGTTAAATTCACGGCATCACAGTTTCTTGATTTTGATCAGGAACGGGCCAATGAGTTGCTGCAATTTATGATGCTGGACCCGGGGAAAAAAGTGAAGCAGCTTTCTAAAGGAAACCGCGGCAGGTTGAAGCTTGTGCTGGCCCTTGCTCGGAAAGCACCTGTTTTATTACTGGATGAGCCATTTTCTGGTCTCGATCCAATTGTGCGCGAATCCATTGTGAAGAGTCTTATTTTATATGTTGATTTTGAGTACCAGTCCGTTATTATTGCGACCCATGAAATCGATGAAATCGAAACCTTGCTTGATGAGGTAATTGCGATGAAAAATGGGGTTATTTTAGAAAAAAGAAATGTGGAACAACTGCGGGAAGAAGAAGGATTATCAGTCCTTGAATGGATGAAGAAAACCTTTAAGGAATGAGGGAGATGAGAGAAATGAGCGGCATTGTGAAATTAACGAATGTTTCGAAAGTGATAAAAGGGAGAAAGATTATTGATTCCATCAGCTTTGATGTTTATAAAGGGGAAGTATTTGGCTTTCTCGGACCAAATGGAGCAGGAAAGACAACAACGATTCGTATGATTGTCGGGTTAATTGGCATTACTGAAGGCGATATTGAAATTGCCGGAAAAAGTATTCAAAAGGATTTTGAAGGGGCGGTTAGACATGTGGGTGCCATTGTTGAAAATCCGGAAATGTATAAGTTTCTTACAGGCTGGCAAAATCTTATCCATTATGCTCGCATGTCAAAGGGTGTGACAAAGGAAAAAATCGCTGAAACAGTTGAGTTAGTCGGTCTTACAGAACGGATCCACGATAAGGTTAAGACGTATTCATTAGGCATGCGGCAACGTCTTGGTCTGGCGCAGTGCCTCTTGCACGATCCGGATGTATTAATATTGGATGAACCGACAAATGGCTTAGATCCTGCCGGTATTAGAGAAATACGTGATCATGTACGGATGCTGGCACGAGTAAAGAATATGGCAGTCATTGTTTCTAGTCACCTGCTTTCCGAAATGGAAATGATGTGTGACCGGATTGGGATTATCCAAAAGGGGAAGCTCATTGATGTACAGCTGATACAGGATTTTGTGCAAGATGCTGAGAAGGTATTCTCCTTTGAAATCGCTAATAGGACAAAAGCATTGCAAGTCATCAAAGCAAATTTTGCCCAAATAATCATGCAGCAAACAGATGCAGGCTTGAACTTGGCGATTACAAAAGAACAGGTGCCGGATATCGTCAAACTATTTGTGGAAAACGAAATTGCCATATTCGGGATTCGTGAAATAACGAAAACACTTGAAGATCGTTTCTTGGAGGTTACGGAAACAAAGGAGGAAATGATTCATGCTTAATTTAATAAAAAATGAATGGATGAAAATCTTTCGCCGTCCGGGAACATATGTAATGATTGGAATCATTATCCTCCTTGTTTCAGTAGGAGGAGCCTTCGTTAAATATCAGGATATGCGCGGGACGATTCCGGATAATGAAAATTGGAAGCAAGGACTGCAAATGGAAAATGAAGCAAAGAAGAATGAATTGGAACAGATGCAAGGTTCCGTTCCGAATAGTGTGATAGAGCAATATGAAAGAGACATTGCCATTAATGAATACCGGATAGAGCATGAGATATCACCAAATGTTGATTATTCTCTTTGGGGTTTTATCAATGATACGGCTGGGATGATTGATTTTGTTGGGCTGTTTTCGATTATTATTGCAGCTGGCATTGTCGCAAGTGAATTTAATTGGGGCACGATTAAGCTCCTGCTCATTCGCCCGATCAAACGCTGGAAAATACTCGCGGCAAAATATATCACAGTTCTATTATTTGGTTTTCTAATGATTCTTATTTTGTTTGCTTATTCTGGGTTTCTTGGGGCGCTTCTTTTTGGAATGCCGGAAAGTTCTGTACCTTACTTGAACTACTATGAAGGTGAAATTACCGAACAAGGCATGCTGCTTCACTTACTGATTTATTACGGATTACATTCTATCAGTACGTTTATACTTGCCACAATGGCCTTTATGATTTCCGCCGTATTTCGCAACA
>CALGSR010000102.1 GCA_937902115.1 uncultured Bacillus sp.
CGTGCCTTCCACTCCAATCAACAAGGTATTCAAAATCAACATGGTCCCTTTAACTCATCCTATTTCTGAAAACCCATTGTGCATAAGTTTTTCGTTTGCTTCGCTTCCCCTGATAAAACCTAGTACTGCACCTTCACATTTATCCTTGTTATATTCAGTAAAGCGAAAAAGAAGAAGCCTTGTTTTAGTCTTCTTCTTTTTAGATTAGCCGAATATTTTGTCCCATACTTCTTTTATAAAGAATCTCACTTCGACTTCGTCCTTTTCAGCGGCAAAAACCGGTTCCTGCTTTGTTTCTGCTTTGTTTTGTTCTATTGTAGCTCTTTCCACTTTTTCTAATTGTTCTTTATTGATTTCTGCTTTTGATTTCTCCTCGGTCAGGTCTTCCTTCTCATCCCGTTCTGCAGCTGTTACCCCTGCTTTTTCTTTTTCCATTTCCTCCCCAGATTTCTCTGGAGCTCCATCTAATTCAACCGCTTCCTTTTTTGCAGGCTCTTCTTTTCCTGTATCTTCCGTTTCCCCTGCTTCAGTTGTTTCTTTTTTGCTTTCCTTCACTGGATCTTTCGTGACTTTTTCATTATCAAGTTCTGCTGCTTCTGCCTTTGCAACAGTTTCGGACTCATCAAATCCATCGCTTACCGCAACACCATTTGAAAAGTCCAAGAAACAAAGCGGCGGGAATAGGACACACCACCAATTGGCGCCAACGCCATCACCTAATGTAATGAGAATCGCTTCATATTCGCCTGCCGGGTATAAAAACTCCCCGTAAAGCTTCGTCGGAAACTCGACTTGGCCAAACTCGACCTTCACTTCTTGAGCTGAATTCTGTTCAGCCACAACCTGCTTAGCAATTTTTTCAATTTCCGGCAGTCCGGCTTGAATCACATCTCTTGCTTCCTCTTTTGAAGTTAATTCAGCTACCCATTTCGTGATTTCCTGATTCACTTCATCCCTAACCAGCCTTTTCAACGCCTGATCCTCTGCACTGTCACTGTTTGCCAGAATACGAAGGCGGATAGCATCACTCGGAATCACTACAGCGTCATTTGCAATCGCCTCATTTTTCGGCATATAGAGGCTAAAAATCGTACCAATCGATAATAATAATAAATATATAATTGCGAGATATTTTCTTTTCATGTTCGACACCGTCCCTTCACTAACCCATTGTGGACAGGTTGGACGGGTTTTAAACTAGCAAAAGAAAAAATAGTTTAGCAGAATGGCTTACAAAAAAAGAACAGTTCCCCGAAAGTTTCAGGAAACTGCCTTTCAACGATCAGACAGCAAATATGCCAAAATTGTCTACCACACACGAACATTTGTCCATTTCCGTCGTCAGACATGGGAGTTGATTTCGGCAAATACCATTCGATCTTTTCCATTAATATCGTAGACGGTTTCGACTTTGGCACCGGGAAAGCTACTTTCCAACAGTTCCATCACGGCTTTGCTTTGTCCCGCCCCTACTTCAAAGCCGACAAGAGCTTTTACCTCAAGCACGAGCGGCAGTTCTTCCATAAAGCGGCGGTAAAGATCGAGACCATCTTCACCGGCAAATAAAGCGGAATGCGGTTCGTGTTCCGTGACAACGACTGACATGTCCTCCATGTCAGCAAGTGGAATATATGGCGGATTGGAAATGACAACAGCGAATTTCCGACCTGCTGCAATAAATGGCTGCAATAAGTCACCCTGAACAAATTCCACTTCTGCCCCCAAATCCGCAGCATTGCTCCGCGCCATGTTCAGCGCCTTAAGTGATAGATCACTTGCCGTAACCTGCAAATTCAGGTTCTCTAATTTCAAGGAAACCGCGATTGCCCCGCTTCCAGTTCCGACATCTAAAAGAGGGAGTCCCTCGCTCTCACCGAACATTTTCCCGATCCGCTCTAACGTACCAAGTACCAATTCCTCTGTCTCCGGCCGTGGAATCAACACATGCTCATTGACTTGAAAGGTGCGGCCGTAGAATTCCTCAGAGCCAATAATGTATTGCACCGGCTTGCCGACCGCATGTAGCGCCACCGCCTCGCGAAAAAGCCTTTCCGTTTCTTCATCCAATTCATCACGCATACAGGCCAGCATTTGTGAGCGGGTCTTTTTTAAGTAGTAACAAAGCAGCAATTCCCCGGCATTTCCATCCCGATCCCGTTCTGTTAAAAAAGAAGAAGCCCATTTGAGAGCTTCATAAATTTTACTCATATGATTAATCCTCGATGCTTTCCAATTTACTTGACTGTTCTTCCATAATCAGCGCACCGATGATTTCATCGAGCTTTCCTTGGAGAATCTGGTCAAGCTTTTGAATCGTTAAGCCGATACGGTGGTCGGTGACACGGTTTTGCGGGAAGTTGTACGTACGAATCCGCTCCGAACGGTCCCCTGTTCCAACGGCTGATTTCCGCTGCTGGTCATATTCAGCCTGTATTTCACGCTGGAATTTATCATAGACACGGGCACGCAAAACTTTCATTGCCTTTTCTTTATTTTTAATCTGCGACTTTTCATCCTGACACGATACAACTGTATTGGTCGGCAAGTGTGTTAAACGGACTGCAGACATCGTTGTATTAACACTTTGTCCCCCCGGACCGCTTGAAGCAAAGGTATCAACACGGATATCCTTTTCATGAATATCAATTTCTACTTCTTCTGTTTCCGGGAGGCAGGCTACCGTCGCCGTTGACGTGTGGATCCGGCCGCCGGATTCTGTTTCCGGTACACGCTGTACACGGTGGGCCCCGTTTTCATATTTCAACTTAGAATAGGCGCCATGGCCGTTAATCATAAAGATCATTTCTTTATAACCGCCGACACCGGTTGAACTTGCTTCAATGACATCGATTTTCCAACCCTGTGCCTCTGCATACTTCGAGTACATCCGGTATAAGTCACCGGCAAATAGCGCCGCCTCATCA
Organism: uncultured Bacillus sp.; assembly: GCA_937902115.1. GTDB lineage: Bacteria > Bacillota > Bacilli > Bacillales > Cytobacillaceae > Bacillus_BD. The sequence goes on from CALGSR010000102.1 coordinate 2,925, forward strand.
CCGCCGGCAGCACCGCGGATTTCCATGATTACGTTTTTATCGTCATTCGGATCCTTCGGAATTAACAGCACCTTCAGACGGGCTTCAAGTTCCTCCATTTGGTCATCAAGCTCGGATACTTCTTCTTTGACCATATCACGCATTTCCGGGTCAAGTTTTTCCTCGAGCATTTCTTTCGCTTCTTTTAACTGTTCGCGTACCGACTTATATTCACGGTATGCTTCAACAGTATCTTGTATATCTGATTGTTCCTTTGAATACTCACGGAGCTTCTTCGGATCATTTACAACGGAAGGGTCACTCAAAAGCTCATTTAATTTATCATAACGATCTTCAACAGCTTGAAGACGATCAAACATGGTCCTTCACCTCTTTTTCCAACTGTCATGTTCATGGAAAAATAAGTCTCCTTTTGAAAAAGTTCTCCAGATCCATAACGTTTTAATTATAGTATAGGTCGTATTCCGCGTCAAAATCCTTTCAAAGGGACGCAGAATGAGATTTATTGTTTCTGGTAAGGCTCTTTTTGAACGAAATAGGGACGGGGTTTTCAGGTTTTCTGGGGTTTCGGTCGTTATAAAGGAATCATAGTGACCGACGATTTCCCATTTTCAACCGCATAGGCTTTATCAGCCCTCGATAGTGACCGGGGACTTCACTTTTTCCGCAGCTTGGGCTCTATCAACCCTTCTTAGTGACCGACGGCTTCCAATTCCCCACCGCACAGGCTCTATCAACCCTTCTTAGCGACCGACGGCTTCCAATTCCCCACCGCACAGGCTCTATCAACCCTGCCAACCTCTGTCTATATAATACAAATCAACCATAAGTTCAATCAGAATTCCATCATACATTTTATAACGTCAAAAAACAGGCAAGAAGAAAACTTGCCTGTTTGATCGCTTAAATTCAGCTTATTTAAGACCGTATTTTTTGTTGAAACGATCGACACGTCCGCCTGCTTCAGCGAATTTTTGACGTCCTGTGTAGAATGGATGGCATTCTGAACAAGTTTCTACGCGAATGTTTTCTTTCACGGAACCTGTTTCAAAAGTATTGCCACAAGCACAAGTCACCGATGCTTTTTTATAATTTGGATGAATTCCTGCTTTCATTCCTGTCACTCCTTCCGCCCTGAATCTTTCGAAACAGAGTTATATAGTACACGTAAAAAATTACATGTAATCTTACTCGAAATACACTTTGTTATTATAGCAAGGACGATTTACAATTGCAACATGGAATTACACACTTGTAATTCATTCTTTTTATCCCGCCTAAACGTATAGATGAACACAGACTAAATGCGCGACAATCCTTGTCGCAACGTTCACCTTATGACCGCTTCGCCTTCATTTCATCGCGTAAATTGGCAAAGAAATCTTCATTTGTTCTCGTTTGCTTTAGCTTGCGCAGAAACTTCTCGGCAAAGTCAGGCGCATCGGACATTGATTTGCGAATCGCCCATAATAAATCGAGCTGTTCCTTTGGAAGAAGGAGCTCTTCCTTCCGCGTTCCAGAACGGCGGATATCGATGGCCGGGAAAATTCTTCTTTCAGCAAGTGCCCGGTCTAGATGCAACTCCATATTGCCTGTCCCTTTAAATTCCTCATAAATCACATCATCCATACGGGAACCTGTATCAACGAGTGCTGTCGCAAGAATTGTTAGGCTGCCGCCTTCTTCAATATTACGGGCCGCCCCGAAGAATCGTTTTGGACGATGAAACGCCGCGGGGTCAATCCCCCCTGATAACGTCCGTCCGCTTGGCGGAATGACCAAGTTATAAGCACGAGCCAAACGCGTGATACTATCCATCAAAATCACGACATCGCGCTTATGCTCAACAAGGCGCATCGCTCTCTCCAATACCAGCTCAGCCACTTTAATATGGTTTTCCGGCACTTCATCAAACGTTGAGCTGACAACGTCGCCATGCACAGATCGTTCAATATCTGTTACCTCTTCCGGACGTTCATCAATCAAGAGAACGATCAACTCAGCTTCCGGATGATTCGTCGTTACACTATTGGCAATCTCTTTAATCAGCATCGTTTTACCAGCTTTCGGCGGCGCCACAATTAAACCACGCTGGCCAAAACCGACCGGTGCTAAGACATCCATAATTCTGGTAGAAATATTCTTTGGAGTTGTTTCCAACTTCATTAACCGGTTTGGATATAAAGGAGCTAAGCCCGGGAAGTGAACTCGTTCCTTCGCTGTTTCCGGGTCATCGCCATTAACCGCTTCTACCTGAAGCAACCCGAAGTAGCGTTCATTTTCCTTTGGAGGACGCACTTTTCCTGACACCTTATCCCCGTTACGCAAATCAAAGCGGCGGATTTGTGAGGCGGAAATATAAATATCCTCTGAGCTAGGCGAATAATTAATCGGCCTTAAGAAACCGAACCCCTCAGATTGGATAATTTCGAGTACCCCTTCCATGAAGAAATACCCTTCCTGCTCGGCACGTGCTTTTAAGATGGCAAAAATTAGTTCCTTTTTTGTTAATTTACTGTAATAGGAAACTTTATATTCACGTGCTAATTCATAAAGTTCCTTTAATTTCATATTTTCTAAGCTTGAAATATTTAATCCCATGATTACACCACTCTTTTGAATTTTCGATTATTCCCTCCACGAGCAGAACCTTATGATTGAAACAGGTAAGAGGTAAAAGGGAAGAATTTATTAAATAAGGGGCTTTTTACTAAAACAGCAGCGAGGATCTATCTACCCGCTCATCAATCGTTCTGCTAAAACTTTTGATGAACACAGTCTGTAAAAAGTTGAAGAATATAAAGGCTATTTGTGTAAAGTTTGTTGTTAATATCTAAAGGCCGATTTTAACGTAGAAACAGCTACTTTCAGGATTTTAATTCAGTTTGAAGCTCTTTTCTCTTCTAATAAAACTTGATTCACAAAAAATTTCAGGTCGAACATCTTATTTTTTATACTTAAAGCAACAATATCTGAGAAAAGATCTAAAATAGAAGACAAAACCAATTACAATTTTACACTTAAAAGTAAAAATCAAGCAATATATTTTTTTGAATAATGGAGTGAAAGGCAAGTATTTTGAATTGTTCTCCAGCACGGTTCACCCCAGTCAGGGTGTGCACTGCAGATTTCTATTTAATGTGAAATGAAAGTATAGCATGCATCCGCCCAATTGACTATGCTTCGAGGTTCTTCTTCCCTTTATTTTAGCCTTTTATTTGTAAAAGTAAAGCTCTTGTTTAGCCTCAGTTGCAGGGCGCAGGAGGTTCAGCCTTTATTCAGAAAGACCAACCGCCTGCTTATGCAACTTCGTCTGTTAAACCTTTTTTGTCACCCAATGAGGTTTCTTGCTTAATGTATGTGTTCCTTCAATAAAGCGTACGGTTCCAGATAATGCCCTCATGACAAGGGAATGTGTGGTTGCAATTTTACCATGGTAATTCACTCCGCGAAGCAATTCACCGTCTGTAATGCCGGTTGCAGCAAAAATCGCATCGTCACCCTTTACTAAATCATCCATCAGTAATACCTTATTCACATCTAAGCCCATTTCTTCACAGCGCTCACGTTCCACATCATTTTGCGGCAGGAGTCTGCCTTGGATTTCTCCGCCAAGACATTTCAAAGCGACGGCTGCCAGTACACCCTCAGGTGCACCGCCGGAACCAAGAAGTATATCAACACCGGTATGACCGAATGCGGTATTGATTGCGCCGGCAACATCCCCGCTTTCAATCAATTTAATCCGGGCACCTGCTTCACGAACTTGCTGAATGATATCCTGGTGGCGCTCACGATTCAGAATCGTTACGACCACATCTTCAATATTTTTATTCTTTGCCTTTGCGACAGCCTTTAAGTTATCGATAACCGGAGCATCAAGGTTGATCATCCCAACGGCTTCAGGTCCGACAGCAATTTTATCCATATACATATCAGGAGCATGAAGGAGGTTTCCTTTGTCGGCAATCGCTAGTACCGCAAGGGCATTCCAGCCTCCTGCTGCTAAAGTTTCTGTTCCTTCAACCGGGTCAACAGCGACATCGACAAGCGGTCCTTGGCCTGTGCCAAGCTTTTCTCCGATATAAAGCATCGGTGCTTCGTCCATTTCACCTTCACCGATAACAACTGTTCCGCGCATCGGCACAGTGTTAAATACGTCACGCATTGCTTCTGTTGCTGCATCATCCGCCTCGTCCTTTTTGCCTCTTCCCATCCAACGGCCCGATGATAATGCGGCCCCTTCTGTTACACGGACTAATTCCATTGATAAACTTCTTTCCATCAATACTCCCTCCAAATATATACATTTCAAGTAATTTAATCAGCCATGCCCGGGATGAATTCATCCCGGGTTAGGGCTGGTTTTTTTTGTCTTGCAGCCAATCTACTCTTATTTCACAGTCGCTAGGTTAGGCGTTTTTCATTTGGTCCATTTCCTCGCTTGTCATCGATTCCCGCCAAACGGTCGCACCTAAGCCATTCAACTTTTCGACAATATGGCTGTAGCCTCTTTCAATATGTTCAAGGCCCGTCACTTCCGTCACCCCGTCTGCCATCAATCCGGCAATGACAAGGGCAGCTCCGGCACGCAAATCGCTTGCCTTCACTCTCGCTCCCTGCAGCTGTACCGGTCCGTTAACCACTGCAGAACGACCTTCCACTTTAATATCAGCACTCATTCTTCTTAGCTCGTCAATATGTTTAAAGCGTGCACCGTAAATCGTGTCTGTCACGATGCTCGTTCCCTCTGCCTTCGTCAGCAGCGAAGTAAACGGCTGCTGCAGATCGGTCGGGAAGCCCGGATAGACTAGGGTTTTTATATCAACAGCCTTTAATTGCGTCCCTTCTGAAGGGCCGACATATACTTGATCATCATGGATTTGAATATCGATGCCCATTTCACGAAGCTTGGCAATCAGGGATTCCAGGTGCTGCGGGATAACATTATCAATCAGGACTCCCTTTCCTGCTGCTGCTCCGAGAATGATATACGTCCCGGCTTCAATCCGGTCAGGAATAATCGTATGACGGCAGCCATGCAGCTTGTCCACCCCATCAATACGGATAACGTCGGTTCCAGCCCCTTTGATTTTTGCCCCCATATTTGTTAAAAGCGTCGCAACATCAATAATTTCCGGTTCCTTGGCGGCATTTTCAATGATTGTCCGTCCTTTTGCCCGAACCGCTGCAAGCATAATATTAATTGTCGCTCCAACACTGACAACATCTAAGTAAATCCGTGCCCCGCGCAGTTCATCTGCACGCAGATAAATCGCGCCTTGTTCATTCGTTACACTTGCCCCCAGTGCTTCAAACCCTTTAATATGCTGGTCAATTGGTCTAGGTCCGAGATGACAGCCGCCGGGAAGACCGATGACAGCCTTTTTAAAGCGGCCAAGCATCGCTCCCATCAAATAATAAGAAGCACGCAGCATTTTGACTTTTCCGTTTGGCAGGGGCATGGAAATCATGGAAGAGGGATCCACTATCATATCGTTTTCGGTCAATTGAACCTTACCACCTACTTCTTCAAGCAGTCCTTTCAATATTTGGACATCGGAAATATCGGGCAGACCTTCAATCGTGACTGGAGAATCGGCTAGGATGGTTGCGGGAATTAAGGCTACCGCACTGTTTTTCGCCCCGCTGATTCGAACTGTACCTGATAATGGATAACCGCCTGCAATCATTAATTTTTCCATTATAAACTCCCTTCCAAGGTTTTTAACTCGGATGCAGTACTTCTTGCCCTTCGTTACCGCGGACAAAGTCAAAACATTCTTTCCGTACTGGCCATCCAACCAATGAGCCCCCTACATTAGGGGGAAATTTAGTGAATAATGATCATTCTTTTATTAAGGCTATTTTTGTAAAGTTTGTTGTTAAAATCTAAGGTTGTATTCGTGAAGTTTGTTGTTA
>CALGSR010000103.1 GCA_937902115.1 uncultured Bacillus sp.
GCTGCTGCATTTGCTCAACTTGGGAGCGGTTAGTTTCATTTTTCGATGGAGTGGTCTGATCAAACTGAGTCATAGCACGTGGATCACTTTGAGCATCATCCGCCATTGGATTCAATAATTCAGCTACAAGACTTTTTGCAAATTCAATCGGCAGCAGCTGCATAATATTTGAATCAATTAACTCCCCAATTTTCAAACGAAACGATATTTTCACCAGCATATCGTCATTTGGAATTTTATCGGTTCCTTCTCCTTGGCGTACATCTAGTACATCAATGGAAGGAGGAGAAATATCAACTCTTTTATTAAAAATAGTAGACATCGAAGTTGCAGCCGATCCCATCATTTGATTCATCGCTTCCTGAACCGCACTCAGTTGAATCTCTCCCAGCAATTCAGACGTAATTCTTCCGTCTCCGCCTAACATCAAATCGGCAATAACCGCTGCATCCTTCTGCTCTATCACTAATAAATTAACGCCTGAAAATCCTTCTGTATAGCTTACTTGTATCGCAACATACGGATGAGGAAATTCATCAGGTAATTTGCTTTTGAAAATAACAGCAACAGACGGTGTCGTAATTTCTACTTTTTGATTCAGCAAAGTAGATAAAGCTGTTGCCGAACTGCCAAATGAAATGTTCCCAATCTCTCCTAATGTATCCTTCTCCATTAATGAGAGGTAATTTTCCATGTCAAGGTTGTCCGCTGCATCATCCGTATCATTCGTAACGATTGCCCCTCTTAATAATGCATCAATTTCATCTTGCGAAAGCATACCATCACTCATCATGGCTCCCCCTCCCCTTCCAACTATCTAATACTTGAACCGCTAATCTTTTATTACTTCTTCCCGGCTGTCCAACAAACTTAGGGACATTTCCAACTTTTATTAACAGCGGTTTTTCGATCGACTGATTTAATTCAATTACATCCCCGGTGCTTAACATAAGAAAATCCTGCACAGAAATGTGTGATGTTCCAAGTTCGACTGACACCGGTAGCAGCGCCTGCTGGACATGTCCTTCAAGTCTTTTTATTTCTTCTGGGGATCTTGTCTTATTTTGATTCTGCATCCAGTAGTGAACGGAAAGTTTAGGAATGATAGGTTCCAATACTACATGAGGAATACAGATATTAATCATACCTTGAGTCTCTGCGATCATCGTATTAAGTGAGATGACTACTACTGTTTCATTCGGCGACACCATCTGCAGAAACTGCGGATTGACTTCAAACTCTGATAAAAACGGGTCAATGTCGACAATATTTTCCCATGCTTCCTTCATGTACTCACAAGCTCTTTCAAACATAGAAGACATGATTTTTGTTTCAATTTCAGTCAAATTCCCAATTTTATTAATGCTCTCGCCTTTGCCTCCCATCATTCGATCCATCATGGCATAAGCTACATTTGGGTTTACTTCCATGATGACACTCCCTTCTAAAGGGGGAACCTCAAACACATTTAAAATAGTCATTTTAGGTATCGAACGAATGAATTCTTCATAAGGGATTTGATCAGCTGTTACCACACTGATTTGCACATAAGTTCTCAGTTGTGCAGAGAAGTAAGTAGTCAAAAGTCTGGCGAAGTTTTCATGTATCCTTGTTAAACTTCTGATTTGATCCTTTGAAAAACGGAGAGCGCGTTTAAAATCATAAACTTTCACCCGCTTTTCCATTTGTTCCCTTTTTAATTCATCAGCATCCATCTCACCAGTAGATAAAGCCGATAACAGGGCATCTATTTCACTTTGGGAAAGAACATCTCCAGACATCTTCCACACCCCCAGTGTATATAGTCTAGTATAGTTACGTTATTGGAGGATGAACTGTGTAATATAGACCTGTTCAACTTTTCCCTCTTGCATAATTTCATTGATTTTCCCTTTTAACTCTTCCTCAAACTGCCTGTGACCTTCTTTGCCTTTAATCGTTTCTGCTGTTTTATCAGAAAGTTCTAATATGATGATGTTGTTCACTTGGAACATTCTTTGTTCAAGTTCCTTTTTTGCCTTTTTACTATCTGTTTGTATTTTAAAACTGATTCGAACAAATCCATCATTGGCAAGATTTGTCGTAACCTCCGGTATATCCACAGAAACATCGAGTACTTGTTCAATAGGCGGTTCACTTCCCGGGTCCACATTTGTGTACTTTAATACAAATACAAGGGCAACAGCACCTGCTAGGGCGATTGCTACGAGTAAAATCATCATGATCATGACAAGTTTATTCTTCATTTTCATTCCCCCTTATCTGTTGTCCTAAAAGATTCACTGTCTGATAAAAAGCATTAATACGCTCCAGTACTAATGTTTCACTTTCTTTAACTATGTATTTTTTTCCATTTGTTAAGGTAATCGTTGTATCTGGAAAGCTTTCAATTGTTTCAATATATAACGCATTAATTATAAAGGGTTTTCCGTTTAATCGCGATACTTTTATCACTGTTAATTTTTAGAGACTAAAGTCACGATAATAAAATTCAACATCGATAAAATATGAAAAAAGATTTACGATTCGATGCGGTTTATGAATCAATTATCTATAACTTTAGTCTCTTACCTCCCTTAACCTATCGTTTTAAATTAACTAATTCCTGCAGAATTTCATCAGAAGTTGTAATAATTCTTGTATTAGGCTGTGCGACAATCATTTCCGTGAATTCCTCGGAAAGGTCAACATTGGACATTTCTAGGAAGCCGGAAGCGATGGAGCCTTTGCCCGCATCTCCAACAACGCCGATACTTGGATCACCCGAGTTATTTGATTTTTTATACGTATTATTTCCAACCTTTTCTAACCCTGATGAATTGCTAAATGTTGCTAAAGCAATTGTAGGACTAAGATCTACAAGATTACCCAGATCATCTATCACATTTATTACTCCATTGGAGTCAATGCTAAAGCTAGAAATATTATCTGTTTCCGGATCATATATACGAATACCATGTGTCTCTTTAGCTACTGCAACATCAACTTCAGCTGCAGAAGAAAGAACATATAGGCCCTCCCCATTCACTAGATAACCTTCTTGATCAATGTAAAGGTTTCCCGAACGAGTATACTTAAATTCCGCACTGTTTACTTCACCTAAGACAAAGAATCCATCCCCCTCAATCCCTAAATCCAACGCCCGGCCTGTTGTTTGCAGATTGGCATTTGTATGAACGGTATCAACAGCAGCTAAAGTGGAACCAAGTCCAACCTGAACAGCATTTTTCCCACCTGTTGCAGTCCCTGCTGCACTTGCAGTCGACATCGTTTGGTTTAGCGCTTCTTTAAACGTGGCTCTTCCCTTTTTAAAGCCAAAGGTATTGACATTGGCAATATTATTCCCAATAACATCGAGTTTGGTTTGGAAGTTTTTCATTCCGCTTATTCCTGAATACATCGATCGTAACATGATTATTTCCCCTTTCGTTTTCGCTGCATCTATCGGTCAGCAGCATATCAGGCTTCCATTTTGGTCCAGCCTGTTAATCCATTAAAATCGTTCCATTAATATTAGTGAAAATATGTGTCGCTGCTTCAGTCCTGTTCATCGCGGTAATCACGGTTTCATTTTTGGCACTGACTATTAATGCCGCATCCTCTAACAGTACAAGGGAATCCTTGACGCCCATTTTTTTCGCTTCTCTAACCTTTGCACTGATTTGTTCCCATCTAGAGTCATTGATCTGAATTCCTCTTTGCTCCAGTCTTTCCTTTGCATGTTTGGAAATCGTTAAACCTTCTGTTTTTTGTAACTCCGCTTGTAGTGCAGCAGCAAAGTTTGTGGTTTTTCCTGGTGAAATCTTTGCTGGCTTCTTATACTCTCCGGGAATAAGAGGTTGGGTTGTTACCGCACGATAGTTAAATGAATTCAATCTATCAACCTCCTTATCTAGAAATTTTCACAATTTGCGCAGGAAGCAAAATCGTATTTGCACCATCGTCTAAGTAAAAAGATGTTTTTCCATTTTTAAAAGAAACGGATTGAACCGCTGCAGAAATTTCCTCCTGCTGCCCATTTAGATAGGTCACCATTTTGCCAATCAACATACTTGCTTGCATCATCGCTGACTCATTCACTGTTTCATTTACTTGCGAAATATTTGCCGGTTCCAATTCAGTCCCGTCATCAAGCAAAATAATGACCTGTTCTTCTCTAAATTGAACCCCTGCAACTGTACCGCTGCCTTCGTTTATTTGGGCTGTCCCGTCCTCCAATTCATTGACTTTATGCCATGTGACATCCTGACCAATGAATTGATGATATGAAATCAGTTGACTTTGCTTGTCTTGCTCAACTAATTTATTGATTGCACTATTAATATTCGTCATTTGTTCCAAAGAAGAAAAATTTGCCATTTGCGCAATGAAATCTGTATCATTCATCGGATTGGTTGGGTCTTGATTTTGCAACTGTGTAATTAACAGCTTTAGAAAGTCATCTTTTCCTAGTTCACTTGAACCGGTCTTGCTTTTCGCCTCTTTATAAGTAGAAAGCATGTAAGATGTATCAATCGTATTTGTCACATTTTCACCCCCTATACTTCTGTATTGATTAATGCTTCTGCAAATGAAGCGGCAAATTCCTGGGACTGCTGCTGTTTTTGCTCCTTGTTTTCCTGCTGTTCCTGCTCCTTGTTCCCCTGCTGTGAATCTTTATTTAACAACCGCTCCTGAGTATTGTTCTGCAAAGTAATTTCAATTTTATCTAATTGTAGATTCTGCGAACCAAAAGCACTTTTTAAATTCTGCAGTTGTGATTCAAGTATCTCTTTAGCCGTGCTGGTTGCAGCCGTTATTTTCGCAATCATCCCGGTATCCTTCTGAATCAGCTCAACCTTCAACATGCCCAAATGGCCAGGATTCAGCTTGATAAACATGCGCTGTGTATTTCCTGATTTGAGCATTTGACTATTAGCAAGTATTTTTTCGAACTGGGCGATCAACTTATCTGCGGAAACCGGCTGTCCTGATTTCTCCATCATTAAAACCAGTTGTTCGCTTTTTGCCATAGTTTGAAACTGAAGCGATACACTGCTATTAGAATCAATAGAAGTACTTCCTGCTTTTACGAGAGGAATTTCGTTTATTTGTTCTTCACCTGTAAGTACTTGTGATAATAACGGTGAATATGTTTGCTTAAATGGTAAGGAACCTTGTTTTGTCTCTTTTACTATCGGGGTGAAAATCTGGTACAGGAATTCTTTTCGGTTCGCCGCTTTATCTTCTTTTATAATTCCGTTGAGTGTTCCCTCAACTTTTTCCAGTAAAGCAGTTAGAACCTTTTGTTCACCTTCTGATGAGCCATACTTAGATAAAAGCTGAAATAGTTTAAGTGATTTTATGGCATCAGCCGCATTATGGTTTAGCGAAACTGAAGCTAACTCCATATCTATTTTGGGAAGTAATTCAATCAATGTTTCAAAAGCAGCCTGCATATTTCCTTTAGAAACAGCTTCACTTAATCCTGCCAGCTTCTGCAACATTCTTTCCTCTTCCATTTCCTCAAGATTGAAACCTTTCAAAAAGGAGTGGAGTGAAACAGCTATTTTTTGCGAGCTTCCCTGTGTTTGAGTTTGGTTAAAGTTGGTTTTGTCCACCGTCAAACTAGAAAGTTGCTGCTGACTAAATAAGGAGAAAACCTCCATTAAAAAAGAGAGTAAGGACGAAAGCAAATCTTGATCAGATAGCTGTAAAAATGTCTTTATGAAGCTAGTTTTGTCCATCTCGTGGTCAATTAGCAGTTGCTGGAATAGTTCGGTTCCATTCTCTATTTCCGTCAAATCCTCTAACTGCAGAAACTGACGCAGCTCTGCCATTTCCTCATTCGATAAGTTCTCAACCCTTACTTGTTTTTGTCCAACGGACGGTTCCCTTTGCATCCGTCCAGATAAAAGATTTGCAAAGTTTCCTGCCTCTCTTACCTGGCTGTTGTTATGTCCAATATTTAATGTATTTACAGGACTTAATGACGTGATCTGCATTTTCTCACCTCCCTTCAAAGCTATATCCCCCTTAAAAAGGAGAATGATTATTTCTCGCTATTCTTGGTTAACAATGAAGTATATTTCGCAGCATCAGATGCATTCATTTGTTCCATAATTGCGGCTAATGTATCAGATTTTAAATGTGATAAAATTTCCAAAGCATCCTTATCATTCATTTGCGTAATAATCGGTGCCGCCTTTTTCGCCGATATCGTTTCATATGTCTTTACAATATCTTTGAATTCTCGGTTGTTTTCTGTCTGTATCGCTAATAAACGAGTGATTTCTTTCTCTAATTGTTTTTTTTCCAACTCGAGATTTTCAATTTCTCCATCTTTACTCGCAAGTTTTGTCTGTAATTCAGCTATGGCCTCTTCACGAACCTTCACTTCAGCCCTTAACTCCGTTAACTTTCCGTCCATTTCTTCCATTTGCTTCTCATCGTTATGCTCTTCGCTAGAAGGTAGAAAGGGGATGTTTTCACTGTATTCCTTTGCTTTGTCTATTACATTCACACCTGCTACTGTTGCTACAATCAGTGCCACAGCAAGCGCAAAAATCGAGGGAATGACGATTACGATAAAAAACCATTGAATCTTGCTATAAGATTTCTCCTCTGCTTCTTCCTGAAATTTCTCCTTCATGTGTACACCTAAATTCCTCGATGCACAAAATGCTGAATTGAGATATCATCCATTTCCTTCGCCTCATCCTGCTTTAACTCTGCAAAATACTCTATTTTGCTTTTTTCTTTCATTTTTATATATTTCTTGACTTCAATATTTTTTTGCAGGAGTTTTTCTTGGTTAAAGTTCATATGGTTTCTGGCATTGATGACCATTTTTTGATATTGATCAATCGATTTTTGTAAATTGGCAATAAATTGTTGATGATGTCTAATTTCCTGTACAGGAAGACCTTCTGCAAGCCTTCTCGTTTGATAGACCTCTAAATCCTCTTTTTGCTTCATTAGTTCATACAGTTTTTCTGCAGCATGTTCAAATCTTTTAACAGATTCGTTGTATACAGAAAGGGCTTCATCTTTTTCACGTTCTTTTAAAGTCATGATTTTTTCAAATTTATAATGGTAGACCATAACTTAATCCCCTTTCCCAATTAGTGAAAATAATGAGTTAATACTTTCTTGCATCGTCATTTTTTCATGTGTCCCTTGTTTTAAAAAGGAAATAATCTGAGGATACAATTGAATGGCTTCATCAATTTCTCTTGAGGATCCTTTCTTATATGCACCGATATTGATTAAATCCTCTGAATTGTAATAAGTGCTCAATCTGTCTCGCAATTTCTCGGCAGCTTTAACATGTTCTCGTTCAGCAATGCCATTCATGACCCTGCTCACACTTTTCAAGACGTTCACTGCAGGATATTGACCTTTATTGGCTAAACTTCGATCAAGTACGAAATGCCCATCAAGAATTCCTCGTACGGTATCTGCAATCGGTTCATTCATATCATCTCCATCAACAAGCACCGTATAAAAAGCCGTAATGGAGCCTGTCTCATTGGTACCGGTTCTTTCTAACAACTTTGGCAGAGTAGCAAATACGGATGGAGTATAGCCTTTCGTTGTCGGCGGTTCGCCGATGGCCAGTCCTACTTCCCGCTGCGCCATTGCCACCCTTGTGACAGAATCCATCATCATCATGACATTCATACCTTTGTCACGAAAGTACTCTGCAATAGCTGTAGCAGCAAAAGCCCCTTTAATCCGCATTAATGCCGGTTGATCAGATGTGGCCACAACGACGATCGAACGTTTTAGTCCTTCTTCACCGAGGTCTTTTTCAATAAATTCTCTTACTTCTCTTCCACGTTCTCCGATTAGTGCGATGACATTTAAGTCCGCAGTTGTATTTCTGGCAATCATCCCAAGAAGTGTGCTTTTTCCAACACCACTTCCGGCAAAAATACCGACACGCTGGCCACTTCCTACAGTTAATAAGCTATCAATGAGACGCACCCCTACCTCAATTGGTTGGGATATGGTTGGCCTCTTTAACGGATTTGGCGGGGATTGATCAGTCGGAACTCCCAATAGCCCTTTTGGTAAATTAGACCCATCCAAAGGCTGTCCGAGGGCGTCAACAACATTCCCTATCAGAGCCGGACCAACTTTTATTTCCAGTGGTTTTAATGTTGCCTCTACCAAGCTGCCCGGTGCAATATCATTAACAGATGTATAAGGCATTAAAATAACATTTTCATCACGGAAACCAACGACCTCTGCCTGAATTACCCTTTTTTTTCGATGACCGATATGAATCAAACAAAGATCCCCAATCGAGCTTTCTGGTCCTTGTGATTCAATCATAAGTCCAATCACTTGCTTTACACGGCCATACCTTTTAAAAGAATCAATTTCATCAATTTCTTCAAGGAGTTCTTCAGCCTTCATGATGTTTCACCATCTAGTAATTCAGTTAGAACTCGTTTTATCTCTGATAATTGTGTATCGATACCTGCATCGATTCTTCCGGTCTCTGACTCTATCACACAGCCCCCGACTGGCATCTCCTCATCCGGATAGATAAACAGATTTGTTTCATGCGAAAAAGTCGATAATAGTTCTTCTTTTTGCGAAAGAATAAAATCATAGGACCCTGGATGAACATGCAACCGGATATCATGAGATGCCTTCGCCTCTTTTAGTGCTCTTTTTACCAATGGTACAAAATATTCATCATCTTCTATTTTTCTTGCAACGATTTTTTCAGCAATTTTAATTGCCATATCTAAGATGACCTTTTCAGAAGCTTCAAGATAGGCTGTATAATCATCTTTTGCAGCTGCGACTATTTCCCTGGCTTCCTTGATGTGCTTGTGATATTCTGAATATCCCTGCTGCTGACCATCACTCCAGCCGCTCTGATACCCTTCTTCCTTTGCTAGATTCATTAACACCTCTTTTTCTTCCTGCCAAGAATTACGCTGCTGTATGATGTCTTCCATGACCGATTCGTATTCCAGTTTTGCCTGGCTAATGATTTGCTCCGCTTCGCCTTTAGCCTCATTTATTAAATCGGTGTATGTCTTTTCTTTTCTTGCTTCAGCTTGTTCATTTACCTCTAGATTAAGGGTTCTTAACATTTTAATAGCAATGACTTTTTCCTCAGAGTGTTCCAAATTTGGCCATACTGGTTTAATAAGCCTAGACAATGATATCATCCCCTCCACCACGAGCTATAACGATTTCTCCAGTTTCCTCTAAACGACGAATAACGGAAACAATTCTTGATTGCGCCTCTTCAACATCACGTAAGCGAACAGGGCCCATATATTCAATCTCCTCTTTAAATGTTTCAACCATACGGGTGGACATATTTTTAAAAATAATTTCCTTAACCTCTTCGCTTGAAACCTTAAGAGACAGTAACAGGTCTTCATTTTCACAATCACGGATGATCCGTTGTATCGCTCGATTATCAAGGGTTACGATATCTTCAAAAACAAACATTCTCTTTTTAATTTCTTCCGCAAGCTCCGGATCCTGGATTTCAAGAGCATCAAGAATCGTCCGCTCTGTTTGTCTGTCAACTCCATTCAAAACTTCAACGACTGCCTCAATACCGCCTGTTTGAGTATAATCCTGCGACACTGTAGCCGATAGCTTTCGCTCGAGAATCTGTTCTACCTCATTAATAATTTCAGGTGCAGTGCTATCCATTACAGCAATTCTCTTGGCAATATCTGCCTGCATTTCCTCATTTTGAATAAAATTTAAAATCTGCGTCGGATCTGCCTTCCTCGCAAAATCAAACGGCCGTATTTGCAAGGAAGATGTGAGGCGATTTAGAATTACGGATGCTTGTTCCTCACCTAATGCCTTTTCCAGTACCGTTTTGGCATATCCAATTCCACCTTGGGCAATATAGTCTTGTGCCAATGCGATTTGATGAAATTCTTCAACGACTTCCTCTTTTGCCTGTGAATTTACCTTTTTCACACCAGATATCTCTAATGTTAGCTTTTCAATTTCTTCTTCACTTAAATGTTTATAAACAGATGCCGAAACATCAGGACCAAGGGAAATCAGCAGAATAGCTGCTTTTTGCTTCCCGCTCAAATCCTTTTGATCTTTTCTTACCAACACTTACCACCTCTTAGTTAATCATCAGCAATCCATGTCCGTAAAAGCTTGGCAAATTCCTCCGGTTTCTCTTTAGCCATTTTCTCTAATTGTTTTTTCCGAATGGTGCTTTCCGTTTCATGATCATCATTAACATCTGGAATATCAATTGACTGCTCCAAATTTTCAAAAGGTTCTTCAACTTCAATAGAATTATTCCTGCGAGAACGGAACCACATGAAAGCAACAATCCCAATTACCGCAATTAAAGCACCGCCAATTGCATAGACCCACCACGAAGTTGCAGCAAACTCTGCCTGACGTTCAAGCGGAACTTTTCCATTGAATGGCTGAATCGTTATTGCGATTTTTTGCGAGATTTCTTCATCTGTTAATTCAGTATTTGCCTTTTTATCAATTGAAGTTCTTACAATCGTGGAAAGGATATTCTCGATGTCATCTACGCGTTCCTGCGGCAGCGAACTTTTATTATCTGCATCAGGAGGTTCCACCATTACCTGAATGCCTAAATCCCTGATTTTGTAAGGACTTTCAACAATTTCCTTTCGAATACGGTTCACTTCATAGTTAATCGTATCATCGACTTTTTCATAATCACCGTTCCCAGCGGTTCCTTCGGCATATCCAGGAACATCGCCGCTTCCTTCGGCTTGGGGGGTTCCTCCGGCCTGACTTCCTTCTCCGGTAAATGCTTCTGTAATTTTTTGCGCACTTATTGCAATGCCTTCCATATTTTCTTCATCAACCGGAGTAACGAGATTTTCCTCGCGATTTTCCTGAGTAAAATCAAGATCAGCAGTAACACTCACAACGACTTTATCCTGTCCCATCAAGGTCCCCAGCATATTTTGCACTCGCCGCTGCAGGTCACGTTCAATTTCCTTTTTTATCTCCTGTTGATTTACGTAAACAGAACCAATTAAATTATTATTATTTTCCAGATCAAAATACTCAAAGTTCTGATTCATGATGACGATATTATCAGTAGGTAAGTTAGGAACACTTTTTGATACTAATTGATAGAGTGCTTTTATTTGATTTTGTTCAAATTGATAGCCGGGCTTTGTTTGCAGTACAATGGACGCAGATGCTTCTTGTGTTTGATCACTGACAAAAATGCCCGTTTGCGGCAGGTTAATCATGACCTTCGCATCGTTGATTCCGTCAATTCCTTTGATCAAAGTAGCTAATTCTGTTTGCATCGCATCAAGCTTTAACACTTTAAATTCATTTTCCGTTGTACCGATGCCGGCGTTCTGGCTAAAAAATGAATAATCAATACTTCCTGATTGCGGCAGTCCTTCTGCTGCAAGTTCTACCTTCAGCGTATCTACTAAATCCTCAGGTACTTTTATCGTTGTACCTCCATCAGCTATTTCAGACGTAATGCCCCTGCCATCAAGGTTTTCTTTTATCGATCCTGTTTCAGATGGAGAAAGATTACTATATAAAGGAACCAGCGTTGTTCTTGTTAAAAAGAAAGTCAGTACCGCTACAGTGATAATAAAAAGTACCGCTGAAGAAATCATCATGATTCGCTGCTTTTTTGACCGGCTGGTCCAGTATTCTTTTATTGGTAATACTATTTTTTGTAACGACTCATTCATGATTATCCCCCGGTCAAAGATCTGATTCGTCTGCAGTTACTAACCACTTAACGTCTCATATTTCTATTAAACTTGCATTCTCATCATTTCCTGATAAGCCTCAACTGCTTTATTTCGTATTTCTAACGTTAACTGCGTAGTTATGCTGGCTTTTTGTGAAGCAATCATCACTTGATGCAAGTCAACATCTTTTCCTGAAGCCAACTTTTCTGTTAGTCTGTCTGACTCTATTTGTGTTTGATTAACTTTCTCAATAGAATCCTTAAGCAAAGAAGAAAAACCTTTTTGCGCTTCATATGGAGTAATGGCTGGTTTCTGCATTTTTTGTAGACTTAAAGAATTCGTTATTGGTGTTAAAAACAGATTACTCATTTACATTCCCACCTTTTACTTTCCAATTTCTAATGCTTTCATCAACATATTTTTCGAAGCATTAAATACGGTAACATTTGCCTCGTAAGAACGAGTAGCACTCATGAGATCAACCATTTCCCTTAAAGGATCCACATTAGGCATTTGTACATACCCTTCTTCATTCGCATCAGGATGTTCCGGATCATATACTTGTTGAAAAGGCGTATCATCCTCGAGTATCTTTGTTACCTTCACACCATTTCCAGCACCTTGAGCCGCTGAAGTATTCATCGCTTTCTGCAATAGATTAGAAAATTGTCCTTCCTTCGGCTCCATCACAACTACTTTCCTGCGATAAGGCATCCATTCTCCATCTACTTGCTTCGCCCTCGTTGTATCCGCATTTGCCATATTGGATGATACGATATCCATGCGCAGACGCTGCGCGGTTAGTGCCGAAGCAGTTGTATTCATACTATGAAAAATAGACATTATCTCCCACCCCTGATGACATTTTGTAATGTTGAAAATTTCCCGCTAATCCGTTCTGTTAGGGCATTAAAGTAGATTTGATTTGCTGCCAAATCAGTCATTTCCTTATCTATATCAACACTATTTCCATTTTCGTTATAGGAAAATTGGTTTTTCGTTACAATTGCCGCTGAGCCAGCGGAGTGTTTTTGAAAAGTATAGTGCCGTTTATCTGTGCGGTATGTATCAATCGTGTTTCCTAAAGCCTCATTAAAGGAAGCTTTAAAACTAACGCCCTTAGCTTTATAATTTGGCGTATCCACATTTGCGATATTGTGTGAAATGACTTTTTGTTTTGTAGATGAATAGTTGAGCGCATGTTCCAGACCGGAAATCGTTCCTGAAAATAGATTCACCAGACCACCTCTATTTTAAAATAATAATTTCGATCGTTATTTTGTCGAATAATGTATAATACAAGCGAATATATCATATAAACTTAATTGTAATGAATTTGTAATTATATGTCCATGTCAGTAACGGCATTTTTACTGCGACTATAGTACTATTTTCTATAATAAGTAATGTGAAATCCATTAAATCGATTGATTTCTCTTGAATAAATGAAGCTTCCTTTACTTTAATTACCAAAAACCAACTAAATTTCCTGTCTTTTTATTAGTTATTTAGTCATTGTTATTTTTTTCTCTTATATTACATTTTACCCTTTAACGTTCATGATTTACCATCCTCATTATTTTCCACTACGTCGAAAAATCCCTGTTCTCTAAATAGAACAAATTATTCTAATATAAGAACATATAAATATATGTAAAAAAAAAGCTAACCATGTTCGGTTAGCTTTTTTCATTACGCTTAGTTAGTTTTTAATTTTTCTAATTCCATTAAGAACTTGTCGTTCAATACTTTAATATAAGTACCTTTCATTCCTAGAGAACGTGATTCAATTACTCCAGCACTTTCAAGCTTGCGCAAAGCATTTACTATAACAGAACGTGTTATACCGACACGGTCAGCAATTTTCGAAGCAACAAGCAGCCCTTCTACTCCATTTAGTTCTTCGAAAATATGCTCAATCGCTTCTAATTCACTGTAAGATAATGAGCTGATTGCCATTTGTACAACCGCCTTGCTCCGAGCTTCCCCTTCAATTTCACCGGCCTTTTCATGAAGGATTTCCATTCCTACAACAGTAGCACCGTATTCAGCTAACAGCAAATCATCATCATTAAATTCTGATTCTAATCTCGATAAAACCAATGTACCTAAACGATCTCCACCACCGCTAATCGGAACAACAGTTGTCAAACCAGCAGCAAAGAGTTCTTTATTTTCCGTTGGAAATGCTGAATATTCACTATCGATACCTATATTCGGAGTCGTTTCAGTTAGATCTAACAAGTTATTTATATAAACCTCAGGGAATTGACGGTCTTCAATCATTTTTTTCATACGTTCGTTTACGATTTGCTGATTAACCGCATAACCAAGTAATTTCCCACGTCTGCTAAGGACAAAAACATTGGAATCAATGACATCACTCATCGTTTCAGCCATTTCCTTAAAATTGACAGCCTTTCCTGCTGTTTTTTGCAGCATTGCATTAATCTTTCTTGTTTTAGATAGTAAATCCATTCCATTATTCCTCCTATTTCTAAAGCCCAAAATATTATATATCTATTTCTAACGTTATTACAGTCTTTTTTTGAAAATTTATTATCTTTTACTTACTATCAGCAAATTTTATAAAATAAACTGGCTTAAATCTTTATTTCTTGAAATAGCGCCAAGTTTTTCTTCTACATACTGCGGCGTTATCGTAATTTTCTCCATAGTGATTTCCGGAGCTTCAAATGATAAGTCCTCAAGCAGCTTCTCTAATATGGTATGAAGTCTTCTTGCTCCAATATTATCTGTGTTTTGATTTACTTCAAAAGCCACTTCAGCTATCTTAAGAATAGCATCGTCAGAAAATTCAATCTCTATACCTTCTGTTGCCAATAATGCCTGATATTGTTTAATTAAGGCATTATCTGGTTCAACTAATATTTTCACAAAATCATCTGTCTTTAGTTTCGTTAATTCAACCCGGATTGGAAAACGTCCTTGTAATTCAGGAATGAGATCAGATGGTTTTGCAATGTGGAAAGCACCCGCTGCAATAAATAGTACATGATCGGTTTTAACTGATCCATATTTTGTTACAACTGTAGAACCCTCTACAACCGGCAGAATATCTCGTTGAACGCCTTCACGAGAAACATCAGCTGTCGAACCGCCGCCGTTTTTACTTGCTATTTTATCAATCTCATCGATAAAAATAATACCGGACTGCTCAGCTCTGAAGACTGCTTCTTGTGTTACTTCGTCCATATCTATCAGCTTTTGTGCTTCTTCCTGTGTAAGGATTTTTCGGGCTTCTTGAACCGTCAGTTTCCGTTTTTTACGTCGTTTTGGCACAAGGTTTCCCAGCATATCCTGCATATTCAGTCCCATTTGCTCCATACCCGAACCTTGCAGCATATCAAACATGGAAGGTGTCTGTTCCTCTACCTCAACGGTTACCACTTCATTTTCTAATTCACCTAAAGCAAGTTTTTCTGTAACAATCTTTTTCTTTTCTTGTAGAT
The DNA here is from genome assembly GCA_937902115.1 of uncultured Bacillus sp. Classification (GTDB taxonomy): domain Bacteria; phylum Bacillota; class Bacilli; order Bacillales; family Cytobacillaceae; genus Bacillus_BD. The sequence goes on from CALGSR010000103.1 coordinate 15,179, forward strand.
TCTGATCATCTGATGAGCTATTTTCCTGGGTGTCTTGGCTGTTACCGCCCCCAAAAAGCATTTCTAATGGGTTTTTCATAGCAGCCGTCTTTTTATTTGAAGGGACTAGTAGTTCGACAAGCCGTCGGTTCGCATTCGCCTCAGCAAGCTCCTTAACGCTTAACATCTTTTCTTCTTTTACAAGTCTGACAGATGTTTCTACTAAATCCCTAACCATTGATTCTACGTCACGTCCGACATAACCAACCTCAGTAAATTTAGTT
>CALGSR010000104.1 GCA_937902115.1 uncultured Bacillus sp.
ATCCTCAATCGCCAGCAGGCTGCAGATGTCCTCGGCTACATTTTCTGTTGCGGTTGCAGTCAAGGCCACAATGGTCGGATGATGTTTTAACTGGCGTAGTGACGAAACAATCGAGCGATAGCTTGGTCTGAAATCATGCCCCCATTGTGAAATACAGTGTGCTTCATCAAAGGCGATTAAAGGGATTTCGATTGAATTAAGCAGTTCAATAAAATGAGTAGATTCAAATCGCTCAGGAGCCGCATAGACAAGCTTATACGCTCCCTGTCTAATCAGGGACATCCGTTCCATTAGCTCTTGATTGTTTAACGAACTGTTAATGAAAGTAGCTGGGATTTCGGCAGTGGTGAGGGAGTCAACCTGATCCTTCATGAGTGATATAAGCGGGGAAATCACAATCGTTGTTCCTTGGAAGAGAAGGGCAGGAATTTGATAACAAAGCGATTTTCCTCCTCCGGTTGGCAGGATGCCAAGCGTGTTCTTCTTGTTTACTATATTTTCGATAATTTCTCTTTGGCCATCACGAAACGCTGAATAGCCAAAGTACTGCTGTAAAAGGTTCTGTGCTTCATCTAACATAATGATCACCTATTTATTCAGAATTAATTCTAGTTTATCATTGATCCCATGGATTTGATAAGAGATCGAGGAGGAATATCTGAAAAATTTAGGTTATTTAAACTTAATTGGTGCGATGGTGTTGCGATAAAGATGATTCTGCTTGTGATTGGACAGAGAAAAAAGACATTTAATCCCCGCTTAAGTGTCTTTTTTTAATCATTTAATTAAAAATTCGCACATTTTATAAATATCCTTCTGAAGTTCGCGAAATGTAGTCACTACAATACTTTCACTAACATATGATATCGTGACTAAATATACACCCATCCCGCAGTTCATAGCTGGCGAAGGCAAGGAGGGTTACAATACTTGAAGGAGAATGAATATACTCACAAGCCGTTACTCACCAAACGAGAGAGAGAAGTTTTCGAACTGTTAGTACAAGATAAAACAACAAAAGAAATCGCGGGAGAACTATTTATCAGCGAGAAAACAGTTCGGAACCACATTTCAAACGCCATGCAAAAATTGGGCGTAAAGGGGCGCTCACAAGCTGTTGTCGAGCTCCTTCGTATGGGAGAACTTAAGCTTTAATCTCATGACCGGTATCCCTTCTGGGGTACCGGTTAATGCTTATATTCCATATATATGAACACTATTTTATGAGTATGAATTAAACTTGATAAGCAATCCAGTCAATACTTAAGATTTACATTGGGATTGGCGCTAGAATTTAATGTTGAATTTTACATATAAAAGATAGAAAATAGTATACATGGAAAAGACGTTAGGGGAGTGCTGGGAAGAATGGGTAGGAATGAGATGGATTACATAGATAGCGTCAGCCAAATAGAAAAAGATTTACGCTATATTTCCGGAATCTTAAAGCAAAAGGGCCGAGAAATCTTAAGTGATTATCGGATTACTCCTCCGCAGTTTCTTGCTCTTCAATGGCTATATGAAGAAGGCGATATGACCATCGGCGAACTATCTGCTAAGATGTACTTAGCGTTCAGTACAACAACCGATTTGATCGACCGAATGGAAAAAACAAGCCTTGTAAAAAGGGTCAAGAATGACCAAGATCGACGAGTGGTTCGAATTCATCTGTTAGAAGAGGGAGAGAGACTGGTCGGCCAAGTGCTCGAAAAACGTAAAATCTACCTACAGGGGTTATTGAAGGATTATTCCCCTCTGGATGTATTAAAATTACAAACTAGTTTAACAAGACTACATCATGGTATGCGATAAAAATGAGGCGGATATATTGAAAAGACCAATTGGAGTAATTGATTCTGGAGTAGGCGGTTTGACAGTTGCAAAAGAAATGATGCGTCAATTGCCGAATGAACAAATTATATATGTAGGGGACACTGCTCGTTGTCCGTACGGCCCGCGAACGGCTGAAGAGGTTAGGGGCTTTACATGGCAGATGACTCGTTTTTTAATGGAAAAGGATATTAAAATGCTTGTCATTGCCTGCAATACAGCTACAGCGGTTGCTTTGCATGAAATTAGGAGTGAACTTGCAATACCAGTACTAGGTGTGATCCACCCAGGTGCCCGCGCTGCGATTAAAGTGACCCGTAATAAGCGAATTGGCGTGATTGGAACGGTTGGCACGGTGAAAAGTGCAGCCTATGAGAATGCTCTCACGCAATTAAATAAGAAAATATATTCCGTTTCACTTGCCTGTCCTAAGTTTGTTCCTCTTGTAGAGAGTGGTGAATATAAGGGTCCTGTAGCGAAGAAAATTGTAGCAGAGACACTGAAGCCTTTAAAGAATAAAGGGCTTGATACGCTTATATTAGGCTGCACTCATTACCCTTTGCTGCAGCCGATCATTCAGAATGTAATGGGTAATTATGTTAAAGTGATCAGTTCAGGTGAAGAAACAGCGAGTGAGGTAAGTACGATCCTGCACCATAACCGTTTATTAAATAAAGACAACGATGAACCGGAACATGATTTTTATACAACCGGTTCAAAAGCAATCTTTACAAAAATTGCTTCGGCATGGTTGGAAAAGCCGATTGCGAATGTAACGACAATCAAATTATAATGATGAACTTTTTAAAGGGCTAATTTCAGCTAATGGTACGTTCTTCAGGTTCAATGGATGATCGATAGTTTTGGGTCTAATCTCACCTTTATTGGGGATAGGCTCTTTTTGCACATGTTTTTCTCTCCTAAGGCGGTCTAATTTTTTAGTCATGCCCGTATATATGTAGTACAAACTGTCTTTGGAGGGATTAAAATGACTAAACCTAAATATAGAAAGATGTTTGCCTATGCGACGATTATTTCGGCCTTTTTATTATCTGGCTGCGGCCTTCTCGGAGGGGAGAAGAAAGAAGAAGTTGACCCCCCAAAAGAAGTGACAATGACAAGCGAAGAACAGGGGTCTGTTGGAAAGACAGATAAAGAGGAAACTAAAAAGGGTGAAAAAGAAGCAGCTACAGAAAGTACAGTGAAAACAGAGCTATATCTGTTAGATAAAAACGGTTTAGTTGTATCGCAAACTCTAAATCTGGCCAAAACTGAATCGGTGGCAAAACAAGCACTGCAGCACTTAGTGGAAAATGGACCGGTTACTGACATGCTGCCGAACGGGTTTAAAGCAGTGCTGCCGGAAGATACAAAATTGACGGTAAATGTGAAGGACGGGGTAGCGACTGTTGATTTTTCCAAGGAATTTAAAAACTACCAGCCTGAAGATGAATTGAAAATTCTTCAATCGGTCACATGGACTTTAACTCAATTTGATACGATTGATAAGGTAAAGCTGCAAATGAACGGTCATCCGCTTGAAGAAATGCCTGTAAACGGTACGCCGATTGGTGATAATTTATCTAGAAAAGATGGAATCAATTTAGATATTTCTAAATCAGGGGATATCTTAAATTCAAGACCGATTACGGTTTATTACCTAAGCGGGGAAAAGGAAAATTATTATTTCGTCCCTGTGACAAAAAGGGTGAGCAATAAGATTGATAATAACATCGATGCTGCTATACAGGAATTGGTGAAGGGGCCAAGTGCTAACTCTGAGCTTCTAAATGAGTTCAGCCCTGATGTGGCATTACTTGATAAGCCTAAGGTCGAAAATGGAAATGTGATCCTTAACTTTAATGAATCCATTTATGGCAGCTTTGATAAAAAAATGATTTCACAAAATGTGCTTCAGTCTCTTGTGCTGACACTAACTGAACAAACAGGCATTGAAAGTGTTTCGATTACCGTAAATGGAAAAGCAGAACTGATGAATGAGGAAGGCGGTAAACTGACAGAGCCTGTCACACGACCTGAACATGTAAATACAGGTAGTTATTGACGATTACTTTTTGCTATACTAGATAAGGACTATGAAAAGAGTGGGCATATTGCCAACTCTTATTCTTTTTTTGGGGGTAAATATGTTGAAGGTAATTATTGCAACAAAAAATGCAGGAAAAGCAAAAGAGTTTGTAAAGATGTTTGAACCCTACAATATTGAAGTGAAAACGCTGCTTGATTTTCCTGATTTTGCCGAGATTGAAGAAACAGGGAAGACTTTTGAGGAAAATGCGATCCTGAAAGCAGAAACCGTTTGTGCACAATTAGGAGCAATGGCGGTAGCGGACGATTCCGGTATTATGGTTGATGCCCTTGATGGCAGGCCGGGTATTTACTCAGCTCGCTATGCCGGTGTAGAGAAAGATGATGAAGCAAACAATGATAAATTGCTGGAAGAATTAAAAGATGTGCCAGACGCAGAGAGGACAGCAAGATACTATTGTGCACTGGCGTTTGCATCCCCAAATCACCGTACGATCACCGTGAACGATACTTGCGAAGGGGTTATTATTTCTGAAAGACGAGGAACAAATGGATTTGGCTACGATCCCCTATTTTACTTACCTGAATGGGGAAAAACGATGGCTGAAATCACAGCGCAGGAGAAAAATGAAATCAGCCATCGGGCCAAGGCTTTAAAAAAATTAGAAGGGCATTTGCCGGGTTTTTTTCAAAAGGAGAATTAATGTATGAAGGTCCTTATCGTGAGTGATAGCCATGGGTTAACAGCGGAATTAGAACAATTAAAGAAAAGACATCGTGCAGAAGTGGAGCTTTTCATTCATTGCGGGGATTCAGAATTGGATGCGGATCATCCCTCGATGATGAATTATCTCACCGTACGTGGAAATTGTGATGAAGATCAGCGCTTTCCTATGGAAACGGTGAAGGAGGCTGGTACCCGAAGGATTTTAGTTGCACATGGACACCGTTACTCTGTGAAAACGGATTTGATGAAACTATCGTATAAAGCACAGGAAGTTTCGGCAGATATCGTTTGTTTTGGTCATTCTCACTATCTCGGAGCAGAAATGGTTTACGATACACTTTTTATTAACCCGGGAAGCATTCGCCTTCCAAGAGGAAGCCGAGCGAGAACATATGTCATATTAGAGATAGTAGAACATGCTTATGTCATAAAGGTGTATGATTATGATAAAGGAGAACTCAGTGACTTAGAACAAACATTCTCGTTCCATTCAAAATAAACTTCTTATTGAAAAAGGGAGGAATACTTCCTCCTCTAAATTTTTATTAAAATATGATTGACATTTGTTTTGTTTCTAACTATAATTAAAAATGTCCTTGAAATACAAGAGACAAATAAATGTCCCAGTAGCTCAGCTGGATAGAGCAACGCCCTTCTAAGGCGTCGGTCGGGCGTTCGAATCGCTCCTGGGACGCCATCTACACACGAACTACATATATTCTACCTTTAATTTAAACCCATCTTTCTTTGAAGATGGGTTTTTTGTATCTTTGTTTTCATCCATGTCATTCGTGGATTTTCCTTTCAGGCATATGCGACAAAATTTTCCAATATATTCTAAAAAAATTTGTTATACGACTAAATATTCTAACAAGAGCTCTGATAAAACAACAATGGAAGCGCATCCATCGTTGATTTTCTATTTGTATTTATCGAATAATTCTCAAGAATGGGTATTGACTCAAACGTAAAATGAGCGTAATATAGTCTCAACAAAAGCAATACCAAAACAAGCAAAAACGAGCCTAAAAAATATGAAATAATGTAAAATCTACTATTTAATTGTATTTTACAGAATATTTCTTCCATTCCGTATTATAATGATTGTATAGCATGCAATTTGTAACATATGATAAAATGAATACAACTTAAATGATTGAAAACGATGATGAGGATAAGTAGTTTTATACTTAGGATTGCTCAGAGAACCGGGATTGCTGTGAACCGGTGAATCCAGTATTTAATGAACTCGCCTCTGAGTGTCTGCCTGAACAATGAAATTTAATTAAGGCGGACCGGGTGCACGGCACTCGTTATAGAAGCGAACAATTTTTTGTTCATGAGTGTACGCTTATGCGTAAACAAGGGTGGTACCGTGGAATAGGTTTCAAAGCCTTTTCATCCCTTTGCCTAATAATTGGTAAGTGAGGGATGGAAGGGCTTTTTATTTTGCATTCATTTTCAGATGAAAAGAGGAGGATTAATCGATGTTGCAGGAAACTGCCTTTGCCGGGAAAAAGGCCAACAAACAACCGATTAACGGAGCAGAACTATTTTTACAGGCTTTGGAAGAGGAAAATGTAGATGTCATTTTTGGATATCCTGGTGGAGCTGTCTTACCGATTTATGACAAAATCTACGATTCAAAGATTCGTCACATTCTGCCGCGTCACGAACAAGGAGCTATTCATGCGGCGGAAGGCTATGCAAGAATTTCAGGTAAGCCAGGAGTTGTCATTGTTACATCTGGACCAGGGGCTACAAATGTTGTTACAGGACTCGCGGACGCCATGATGGATTCGATTCCATTAGTAGTATTTACAGGCCAGGTTGCTACAAGTGTAATTGGAACGGACGCATTCCAGGAGGCAGATATTCTTGGGATTACAACTCCAATTACAAAACACAATTTTCAATTACGCGATGTTAATGATATTTCTCGTGTCATTAAAGAAGCATTTTATATTGCATCAACAGGTCGTCCAGGACCGGTATTAATTGACTTTCCAAAAGATATTGCGACAGCTGTTGCCGAAGCACAGACAAAAGCAGAAGTAAATCTTCCAGGCTATCAACCAACACTTCAGCCAAATTACTTGCAAATCCGTAAATTAACAGAGGCTGTAAGTAGAGCAAAAAAACCTATTATTTTAGCTGGTGCCGGTATTCTACATTCTAAAGCGACTGCAGAATTAAAGGAATACGCGGAACAGCAAAATATCCCGGTTGTTCACACTTTACTTGGATTAGGCGGATTTCCGGCGGATCATAAATTATTTACTGGTATGGGCGGTATGCACGGATGCTATGCTGCAAATATGGCGATGTATGAATGTGATTTATTAATCAATGTGGGGGCGCGCTTTGACGATCGGTTAACAGGCAGCTTAGAGCACTTTGCTCCTAATGCAACGGTCGCTCATATTGATATTGATCCTGCAGAAATCGGCAAAAATATTCCAACAAAAATTCCGGTTGTAGCGGATGCAAAAGAGGCGCTGAAGCAATTAATCGCACAACAAGGCAAGCAGCCTGTACATCAGGAATGGGTTGAAAAGGTTAATAAATGGAAAAAAGACTACCCATATTATTGTGACGATGCGAACTGTGAACAGTTAAAACCACAGAATATCTTGAAGATGCTTTATGAAAAAACAAATGGGGAAGCCGTTGTCGTTACAGATGTTGGACAGCATCAAATGTGGGCTGCACAATATTATGAATTTAAAGAAGCAGACAGATGGGTTACATCAGGCGGTCTAGGAACCATGGGATTCGGACTTCCTGCTAGTATTGGAGCGCAAATTGCCGCACCGGACAAAGTGGTTATTTCCGTACTTGGAGATGGCGGTTTCCAAATGAATCCACAAGAGCTTGCTGTTATCAGAGAACATAATCTTCCTGTGAAAATTGTGATTATCAATAACATGGCACTTGGAATGGTTAGACAATGGCAGGAACTTTTCTTTGAAAAGCGTTATTCACACAGTGTTATACCGGGACAGCCAGATTTTGTAAAGCTAGCTGATGCATTCGGAATAAAAGGTTACCGAATTCAAACAAACGAAGAAGCAAATACTATTTTAGATGAAGTATTGAAAAACAATGAACCTGTTGTACTAGACTTTAGAGTAGACCCAGGTGAAAATGTTTACCCTATGATTCCATCAGGGAAAGGACTACATGAAATGGTAGGTGTAAAACCAAATGAATAAAAGGATTATTAGTTTAACTGTACTCAATCGCCCAGGTGTATTAAATCGTATTACGAATTTATTTTCCAAAAGAAATTACAATATCGAGAGTATTTCAGTAGGACTTTCTGAACAAGAAGGTGTTTCAAGAATTACCTGTGTTGTGCTTGTGGACGATGAAAGAATCATTGAACAAATCACGAAGCAGTTAAACAAACAAATCGATGTTTTGAAGGTAGTGGATATTACGGATCAATCCATCGTTGCACGTGAACTCGCTTTAATTAAAGTACCTACACTCCCGACAACAAGGAATGAAATTTATTCGTTAATTGAACCATTCCGTGCTTCGATTGTCGACGTTAGTAAAGACAGCATTGTTATTCAAATTACGGGAGAGTCGGAGAAAATTGAAGCTTTTATTGAGTTGATTAAACCATATGGCATTAAAGAACTTGCCAGAACAGGTACAACTGCTTTCCCTCGAGGAATGCAACTGCAATCAAACTCGCCAAAGGTATCCATTGTCTGATTAGAAAAAATTGAAAATTTGTTAATCCCCTGTTATCGGCTCGTTTAGAGAATTCCGTAAAACAGGAAATTATATATAAGAATTACACATACTTTAGTTATGGATGTAATCGAAAAAAACACTAAATTATTTATTAGAGAGGAAGTATTATCACAATGGCAAAAATGTACTATAACGGAGACGCAAATGCAGAATTTTTAAATGGAAAAACAGTAGCAGTAATTGGATATGGCTCACAAGGTCATGCTCACTCTTTAAATATGAAAGAAAGCGGAGTAAATGTAATTATTGGTCTTCGTAAAGGACGTTCTTGGGACCGTGCAGTAGAAGCTGGTTTCGATGTATATACAGTTGCAGAAGCAACAGCTAAAGCAGATGTAGTTATGATCCTATTACCGGACGAGCAGCAAGCAAAAGTGTATAAAGAAGAAATCGAACCAAACCTAAAAGGTCAAGCATTAATGTTCGCTCACGGTTTCAACGTTCACTTCAACCAAATTGTACCTCCGGCAGATTGCGATGTTCTATTAGTTGCTCCTAAAGGACCAGGACACTTAGTAAGAAGAACATACACTGAAGGTGCTGGCGTTCCTGCAATCTTCGCAATTTATCAAGATGTAACAGGAACTGCAAAAGAATTAGCATTATCTTATGCTTGCGCAATCGGTTCATTGCGTGCTGGTGGACTTGAAACAACATTCCAAGAAGAAACTGAAACAGACCTATTTGGTGAGCAAGCAGTTCTTTGCGGTGGTTTAACTTCTCTAATCAAAGCAGGTTTTGAAACTCTTGTTGAAGCTGGCTACCAACCAGAAGTTGCTTACTTCGAATGTCTACACGAAATTAAATTAATCATTGACCTGATCTACGAAGGTGGACTAGAAAACATGCGTTATTCTATCTCTGATACAGCAGAATGGGGAGACTTTGTAAGCGGACCACGTGTAGTAGATGCAAGAGTGAAAGAAACAATGAAAGAGGTTCTTAAAGACATTCAAACAGGTGAGTTTGCTAAGGGTTGGATCTTAGAAAACCAAACAAACCGTCCAAAGTATACTGCAATTAAAAACAGTGAAAGTAAACACCAAATCGAAGTCGTTGGCCGTGAACTAAGAAAAATGATGCCATTTGTAAACGACGCACGTAAAAAGGAAGAGGTGGTGGGTAGTGCAAAAAATTAAGATTTTTGATACAACACTAAGAGACGGTGAACAAACTGCCGGTGTTAATCTTAATTTTTCCGAAAAACTACAAATCGCTAAACAACTTGAACGCTTAAATGTTGATATTATCGAGGCTGGCTTTCCAGCAGCCTCAAAGGGTGATTTTGCCTCTGTTCGTGAAATTGCCAATACAATCCGAAATTGCTCAGTAACAGGTTTGGCTCGTTGCTTGCAAAAGGATATGGATATTGCATGGGAAGCTTTAAAGGATGGAGCGGAACCACGGATTCACATTTTCCTTGCGACATCTCCGATTCACCGCCAGTACAAGCTGAATATGACAAAGGAACAGGTTATCGAGAATTCTGTTGCAGCGGTTAAATACGCTGCAGCAAGATTCCCGCATGTTCAATGGTCAGCGGAAGATGCGAGCCGGACAGAACTGGACTTTTTGGCTGAAATCATTGAAGAAGTCATTAAAGCTGGTGCAACGGTTGTCAATCTGCCTGATACAGTTGGATACGGTACACCTGGGGAATACGGCCAGATGTTTAAATATGTAAGAGAACACGTTCCTTCTATTGATAAGGTTTCTCTTTCCACACATTGCCATGATGACTTAGGCATGGCTGTTGCTAATTCGCTTGCAGCTGTTGAAAATGGAGCCACACAAGTTGAAGGTGCGATAAATGGAATCGGTGAAAGAGCAGGAAACACGGCACTAGAGGAACTTGCAGTTGCTCTTCATATTCGAAATGATTATTACAAGATTGGTACTCGCCTTAATCTACAGGAAATCAGCAGAACCTCCAGTATTGTCAGTAAGTTAACCGGAATGCCGGTGCCTGCGAATAAAGCCGTTATTGGTAAAAATGCTTTTGCCCACGAGTCCGGTATTCACCAGGATGGCGTGTTGAAAGAAAAAACAACATACGAAATCATTACACCGGAATTAGTCGGTGTAACCTCCAATTCATTGGTGCTGGGCAAACACTCAGGGCGTCATGCTTTTAAAAACCGTTTAGTTGAGCTTGGCTTAGTTACGGAAGAAGAAAATGTCGACCATCTATTCCGGGTATTCAAAGATTTAGCTGACAGGAAAAAGGAAATGACAGATGATGATTTAGTTTCTATTGTGCTTGAGGATAAAATATCCAAGGATGAAGAAACATTCTATCAGTTAGTGAATGTGCAAATCCAAAGCGGTGAAACCTCAGAACATACAGCATCTGTTACATTATCCGGCGGAAATAATGGCGTGATCCAGAAAACAGGAACAGGTTCTGGAAGCATTGAGGCCCTCTATAACACCTTAGAACAATGTGTAGAGGAAACCGTTAATTTATTAGATTACCGCATTCAATCAGTAGGAGCCGGAAGAGACGCTTTAGCTCAAGTGTTTGTAAAAATGAGCTGTTCTGGCATGGAAACAAGTGGACGCGGACTGGCTCAAGATGTATTGGAAGCTTCTGCTAAAGCTTACTTAAATGCGATTAATAGAGTTATTTATTTAAAAGAATCAATTGAAACTGATTCTGAGACTAAGACTGTATAATGATTAGTGAGATACCCAGGTTTTTTCTAATACCCTGGTATCTCCTGTTATTTTTTTGTTATAGATGATAGGAAATCGTCGGAGGGATAACCATGGAGAAAAGAATCGCAGTATTGCCAGGAGATGGTATTGGCAAAGAGATAATACAGGGCGCGATCGAGATACTACAAACAGTAGCCGAACGCTTCGGACATGAATTTTCTTTTACATATGGAGAACTTGGCGGGTCGGCCTATGATGCTACCGGAGTTCCGCTGCCGGAGGCTACGATCAGTCTTTGCAAGGAAAGTGATGCCATTCTTCTTGGTGCTGTCGGAGGTCGACAATATGATACGCTGCCGGTACATCTTCGTCCTGAACAAGGGCTATTACAAATCCGCAGGGAATTAAATCTTTTTGCTAATTTACGTCCAACCACTTACTATGAGAGCTTGGCAGACTCTTCTCCTTTAAGAAAAGATATTATTGAAGGCGTAGATTTATTAATGGTTCGTGAATTAACGGGCGGAATTTATTTTGGGAAACCGAGAGAACGCCGCGAAGTTGATGGGAAAGTGGCCGTTGTAGATACCCTTTATTATGAAACGAGTGCTTCGCAAAGCATTTGAATTAGCTGCAACAAGAAGAAAGAAAGTTACTTCTATTGATAAAGCAAATGTACTAGAATCAAGCCGGGTTTGGCGTGAAACGGCGATTGAAATTAGCAAGGAATTTCCAGATGTTACGTTAGAACATATGCTGGTTGATAACGGAGCGATGCAATTAGTTCGTAACCCTAAACAATTTGATGTCGTTGTGACAGAAAATATGTTTGGTGATATTTTGAGCGATGAAGCATCAGTATTAACAGGCTCGCTTGGTATGCTTTCATCTGCAAGTTTATCTGAAAATGGTCCATTCCTATATGAACCTGCTCACGGATCAGCTCCGGATATTGCCGGCAAAAATATAGCTAATCCGCTTGCAACCATGTTATCAGCAGCAATGATGCTTCGTATTTCTTTTGGTCTTGAAAAAGAAGCTGCAGTTATTGAGAATGCGATTAATGAAGTACTAGATGCAGGCTATAGAACTGGTGATTTAATGTCAGAAGGCAAGAAACTTGTTTCCACTACTGAAATGACTGCTCAAGTAAAATCAGTTATTTTAAAATAATGAAACGGTTGCCGAAATGATGGATGCAGAATTTCGATCCTGAATTTAACTGTTGTTAAAGCATACCATCGTACGATATTTTGGTATTTAGAGTTAAACAACTCTAACGAATCGAAAATAAATAATTCCTGCAGACTGAATGAGAACGTAAAATCGCATACAGTTATGCAGGAATTTTAACATTCACACTAGTCCATTAAATATTTAAGGGGGAGCGAGATGGGAAAGTCTATTATTGATAAAGTCTGGGAAAAGCATGTTGTCCATCAAGAAGAAGGTAAACCAGATTTATTATACATCGATCTACATTTAGTTCATGAAGTCACATCACCACAGGCATTTTCAGGACTTCGAATGAAAGGACGTAAAGTCAGAAGACCTGATAAAACATTTGCGACAATGGACCATAACGTACCAACTAAGAACCGTTTTGTCATTGAAGATGAAGTAGCGCTTAATCAAATGACAACACTGGAGAAAAACTGTAAGGAATTCGGTGTTCCATTAGCAGGTCTAGATAGCCCTGAGCAAGGAATCGTTCACGTGATCGGACCTGAATTAGGTTTAACACAGCCTGGAAAAACAATTGTTTGCGGCGACAGTCATACAGCTACACATGGTGCATTTGGAGCGTTGGCATTTGGAATTGGTACAAGTGAAGTTGAACATGTCATGGCAACTCAAACGATTTGGCAATCAAAGCCGAAAACATTGAAGGTAGAAGTGAACGGGAAATTAGCAGCAGGCGTAACAGCTAAAGACGTTATTCTTTATATTCTCGGCAAATACGGCGTTGATTTCGGTACAGGCCATGTAATTGAGTATTGCGGTGAAGCAATTCGCAATCTATCTATGGAAGAAAGAATGACTGTATGTAATATGTCCATTGAAGGCGGAGCAAGAGCCGGACTTATAGCACCGGACGAAACGACTTTCTCCTACTTAAAAGGCAGAAAATATGCTCCAAAGAACTTCGAACAAGCTGTTGCCGCATGGAAAGACCTTGTTTCTGATGAAGATGCTGAATATGATAAGGTCATCACAATCGATGGAACAGATATTGAACCAATGGTTAGCTGGGGTACCAATCCATCAATGACTTCTAAAGTCAGCGATCGTATTCCTACACTTGATCAATGTGAAACGGAAACAGACCGCAAAGCATTGGCAAGCGCTTTGCAATACATGGGATTAAAAGAAGGACAAGCAATCGAAGATATTGCCATCCAACATGTATTTATCGGTTCATGTACAAATTCACGCATTGAAGACCTACGCGGTGCGGCTGTTGTTGCAAAAGGCAGAAAAGTTCATCCTTCAGTAAGAGCACTTGTTGTTCCTGGTTCACAGCAGGTGAAAAAACAAGCAGAAGAAGAAGGCTTAGACAAGATTTTCACTGAAGCCGGCTTCGAATGGAGAGATTCAGGCTGTAGTATGTGTTTAAGCATGAATAATGATGTTGTGCCTTCAGGAGAACACTGTGCCTCGACTTCAAACCGTAACTTTGAAGGCAGACAGGGTGCCGGAGCAAGAACACACTTAGTCAGCCCTGAGATGGCTGCAAATGCTGCTATTCACGGAAAATTCGTTGATGTTCGTAAAGAACTAGTGAAATAAGGGGGGAAAAACATGAGCGGATTTACTACACTTACAGGTAAAGCTGTTGCCCTTGACCGGGTAAATGTTGATACAGACCAAATTATTCCAAAACAATTTTTAAAGCGTACAGAAAAAACTGGATTTGGACAATTTGTATTTTATGGCTGGCGTTTTAATGAAGACGGTACATTAAACGCTGATTTTGAATTAAATCAGTCGGAAAACCAAGGTGCTGAAATTCTAGTTGCCAATGAAAACTTCGGTTGCGGCTCATCACGTGAGCACGCACCATGGGCCCTTCAGGATTACGGATTTAAGGTAGTTATAGCTCCTTCATTTGCTGATATTTTCTTTCAAAACTGCTTGAAAAATGGCATGCTGCCAATCAGACTGGAAAAAGAGAAAGTAGATTATTTACTTAATGCAGCGAAAAAACAGCCATATGAATTGACTGTTGACTTGGAAAATGCAACCATTTCCGATAACCAAGGATTCTCATCTCCATTTGCTGTAACAGAATACTGGAAAAAAATGCTGATTAATGGCTGGGATGAAATTGAAATTACTCTTCAGCTTGATGAGGAAATTTCTAAGTATGAGCAGCATCTAGAGCAAACAGTTGCAAAATAATTCTGGAACCGGAAAAATTCATTATGAAGATTTTTTCTAAAGAGAGTTATCTTTCATACTATTATCATGTTAAAAAATCCACATTATTGTGGATTTTTTAACGTTTTCGTATATCCATCGTAACAAAAGGGCATATTATCATTTGTTTTACTTTTTTCAATTATGCTAAACTTGTTTCATCTTGTTTAAGGCGGGATTATTATGAAGAAAACAAAGTATAGTGATAAAGACGGCAATATCATTCAATTTCCCGATCTTGAAAAAAGGCTGCTGGAAAAGGGAGAGGAACTGTTGCAACATGAAAAATTTCATGATGCTATTTCCGTTTTTCAACAGGCGGTCGAACTGGATTCTTTAAATAGTGACGGTTATCTTGGGCTTATCCTGGCCTATTACGGCGTAGGGGTTCATGAAGAAGCAGTTAAATTGACGAAAATCATGCTACATGAAGACATGGGTGATTATTTCTCGATCATGGATCTATACATAAAGCTGCTTTTTCAGACACGCCAGTATGCTGAAATCGTGACAGTCATCGAAGGCCTATTAGAGGAGAGAATGGTTCCAAGCGATAGTCTGGAACACTATTATTCGATGTTGGATATTGCTAGACAGATGGAGCAAGGGGATGGATTCGAGCCGGATGAGTCGGTGATGGTTGATGAATTTGAAAAAGAGCTTAGTCTTCAGGAATATACGAATCAGCAAGACCAGCTGATGCTGGCAGCAAAACTTGCCAATGTCAATATTCAGCCATACATAAAAGAAATGTTGTCCTATCTTCGTGATGGTTCAGGGGTAAAAGGGGATTCTTTTTTTAAAACGCTTTTGTTAAATGTCCTTAAAGAGCATGGAGTAGAACAAGTGGTAGAAATTCATAAATTCGGTCAAGTGATATCGGTTATCCCAAAAAATTTGGCGGATATAAACGATATACCCCAATTACAGGAAATGATTGCTTTAATTGCCGGGCGGGTTGAACATGATGACCCAATCCTTTTTGAAAGTATAAAGA
>CALGSR010000105.1 GCA_937902115.1 uncultured Bacillus sp.
GGCGGTCGCCCTAAGGTGCGCGAAGTGCCTGCAACGGAAATCAACAACCAAGTTTTACAGAGCCAAAATTAAAAGCAACAATGTCTGAGAAAAGAGCCTTAATATAAGATAAAAACGTTCCCTTGCGAGCAGAGAAAATAGCGCAGGGGAACGTTTTATTATTCCTGCTTTTTCTGCCTGTGCTTTTCAAGTATTTAACAAATCGAAGAAAGTCAGATATAATTTCCTTAGGTATTCATTAGGAGGCATAAATTCGTGAAAAGTATAGCCGTATTTTGCGGAGCAAGTAAAGGGGCTTCTGACATCTACATAGAGAGCGCCAAGAATTTTGGCACAGAGCTCGCTAAACGAAATATAGCCCTTGTATATGGCGGATCCAGTATTGGAATGATGGGCGCTGTCGCAGACTCCGTTTTAGAAGGTGGCGGCAAGGTTATCGGAGTCATGCCGGATTTTCTTGATAAAAAGGAAGTCACGCATCGAAAGCTTTCCGAGCTTATTATCGTGAAATCGATGCATGAGAGAAAAGCAAGAATGAGCGACCTTTCAGATGGTTTTATCGGATTACCGGGAGGACCGGGAACATTGGAAGAGTTTTTTGAAATGTTCACCTGGGCCCAACTGGGTCTTCACCAAAAGCCTTTAGGGCTCTTAAATATTAATCATTATTATGATCCTCTGGTTGCTTTATTTAATCATATGGCGGATGAACAATTTCTTCTTGAAAAATACCGGAAGATGGCACTGGTTGACGAAGAGGCGGGAGCACTGCTTGAAAAACTAAAACAATATCAGCCGCCAGAACTAAAAACCCATATGAACGAAGAGCAAATCTGAGTAAACAAAATGGCCTCTATTCCCTAATCTATTGAGATTGAGAAAGAGGCCTATTTTTCACATAATTTTATTTTTATTTTCCGCATTATTTCACAACTGTTAAATGAGCACGTCTTTTTTTATTATCTAACTCCCAGCACACCGAAACGACTAATGAAAGAATCGTAATTAAAAAGAATACGAAAGCGGTTACAAACGAAACATTTAAACTAGCAACATAGAAACTTAGCAATAATACTAGTGAAATTAATAAATAACGGTTCATTCTAATGGCACCCCTCTATATTTTTGAATAAGTTTCGACAAATTTTTGTACAATTTGTGAACTTTAATTTATTATTATTGTAAACCTGTATTTACAGAATGTAAATACAATTTATATGCTACTTTACTATCAATTTTCATTTATCATTAACAGACAATTACAAAAAACCTTGAATAAATATTCAAGGTTTAAATTATTATGATTTTTATTCATTAAATACATCGTTTTTTCCCTTATGCCCATTTCTGCATATTAATGCAAAGTTGTTGGTAGACCTTAGATTCTTGATCCTGTCCCAATTCATGATAGGATTTGGATAACCATTTTAACGGTTTCGGGTCAGATGGATTCAGTTCCATTTCCCAACTGAAACATTCAATAGCCTTTTCAAATTGTTGGAATTCAAAATATATTTCTCCAAGTGTCTGCATGTCATCCAGCGATTCACTCAGTTTTACCATCATTTCTATTTTTTCAAAAATCGGCAGTCTAGCGGCTATATTTATATCGGAATTTAGCCAAGCGAGGATATCCATCGGTTCCTGCGTTCTGAGAAGTACCCTTATCGATTGGTTCATAAGTTTCTCAGCCTTTTCCGGAAGCAAATGAATCACCATTTTTGCCACTTTTTTCAGTTCATCCGGATTTAATAAAAAAGCATCTGTATCCGATTGCTCTATTAGATTTCCTAAATCATACAGCTGGTTAGCGCTTAGTTGAAACTCATGATCATTTAGCAACTCGAAGATTTTCCTGATTCTTTTGATTCTCATATAATGATTAAATAAATCTTGTTTTAATGGAAGAAAGGCAGGGTATTGGAGGGCAAGCTGTTCCAAGATAAACATCGATTCCTCTTCATTCAAATGCTTTTCAAGCAGTGAAGTCAGATACATGTATTCATCAACAGATAAAGATGTGGTTCGATTAGAAATGAATAAAGCAATTAAATCCATCCAGCGGGATTTCTTTTCGAGGAAATCTGTCAGAAGTTGAAAATACTGTTCTTTTTCTCTGTCTCCACAGAATATTTTTTCCGCAAAAATCGGATCGGCTTTGAAGACCTTTGCTGATTTTCCATCATACAATTCTGCATATTTATGGAAGTGAATGTCATTGGTAAGCGACTTAACCAGACTTTGCTTCGGTGCAAAATCCATTAAGATCCGGATAATTTGATAGCCAAGAGATAGCTGGCCATTACGGCGGTATTCATAATAATAGGCCAGGATTTTTTCGAATAATTGTTTTTTGGGAAAAAACGATTCAAATAAGGTGAGAATGTACGCTTGTTCTTGCGGGGGATAGTGCAGTTCTAATTTATGCAGTAATTGCTTAAAGCTTAGGGTTTGAAATTCAAGTCGATTGGAAATAAGCTTATCGCTCAATGGATGCGGCGCCTCGAAAGCCATACCTTGTTTAAAAGCGTACTCAATATAGGATTGGAGTTTAATTCTTTTAGCTTTAACAGCAGTCAGGTAGCGGTATTTATAAAAAAACAAGTAATAAACCTCTTGATTTTCACTTGTCGCCTCAATGATTTCCCCCTGTAAATAAAAGATGACTTTTTCCAGCTTTAACGGAATCGCCTTGTGGTGATCGTAAAGCTTTATTCGCTCTTTAACCATAGTCATTCCCTCCCTCTTTTACTTTCACTATATCATAGTTTTATGCAAAAACGAGAAAACCAAACATAAAAGTAATGTTGCATGAAACCTTTGTGAAAAAATTTACAAATACTGTTTTGTGCTTTTTCCATTTCTCGTACATAATGATAAGGATTCAGAGAAAAATAATACTAGTATGCATTTGAAAGGATTGAGCATGATGGAACCTAATAAAGATTGCATGTACTGCATGGAAGATGAGCGCCGTGATAACCTCATGATTGAAATTGCTAAACTGGAGGTTTCAACCGTTTTTCTTTTTAAGGAGCAGACATATAAAGGCAGATGTAATGTTGTTTATAAGGATCATGTGAAGGAGCTGTTCCAATTAGATGACGATAATCTTGCTGCCTATATGAGAGATGTGAAAAGAACGGCTGCAGCGATCGATAAAGCTTTCCAGCCGGGGAAAATTAATTACGGTGCCTACGGTGATACAATGCATCATTTACATATGCATGTCGTTCCGAAATATGAAAACGAGGATAATTGGGGCTCCATTTTTGAAATGAACCCTGGTAAAACACATTTAACAGATGCGGAATATCAGGAAAGAATCGAGCAAATTAAGAAGCATCTTTAATCATACGCTTTAACAACTCACTGTTTAATGACAAAAAAAGAAGGCGGACCATTTTTGGTACAAGCCTTCTTTCTTTACTAACGGAAACCCCGATTACTTCCCCTCTAATATTTTCATAAACTCTTCTCCCGTTATCGTTTCCTTTTCGATCAGATACTTCGTTAACTCATGCAATTTATCTTTATTTTCCTCGAGGATTTGAATCGCTTTTTGATGGCATGTTTTAATGATTTTCAGGACAACATCATCAATTTTTGCTGCCGTTTCTGCTGATACAATTAGGGATGTATCTCCGCCTAAATAAGGATTATTGACTGTTTCTAACGCCATCATGTCAAATTCTTCAGTCATCCCGTATCTTGTGACCATTGCTCTGGCAATTTTTGTCGCCTGTTCAATATCATTGGAGGCACCTGATGTTACTGTATTAAAAATCACTTCTTCTGCCGCACGTCCACCCATGAAGGTTGTAATTTTATCTAATGCCTGTTCTTTCGACATTAGGACCATTTCCTGTTCATCTACCTGCATCGTATAACCTAAAGCACCTGAGGTTCTTGGGATAATCGTGATTTTGTGAACAGGTGCGGAATGGCTTTGTTTTGCTGCTACTAATGCATGTCCTACCTCATGATAGGAAATCGTTAGTTTATCTTTCATCGAAATCACTGCATTTTTCCTCTGGTATCCGGCAATGACCGTTTCTACAGATTCTTCTAAATCACTCTGCATCACTCTGTCTCTGCCAAAGCGGACTGCACGCAGCGCCCCTTCATTAATAATATTGGCTAGGTCTGCTCCTGATGCCCCTGAAGTTGCTCTGGCAATCATATTAAAGTCGACATCATCTGCTAATTTCACCTTGTTGGCATGAACTCTTAAAATCGCTTCGCGCCCCGCCAAGTCAGGCAATTCCACCGGGACTCTGCGGTCAAAACGACCCGGACGCAAAAGAGCTTTATCGAGCGTTTCCGGTCTGTTAGTGGCAGCGAGAATGACGACGCCCTTATCTGCGTCAAAGCCATCCATTTCTGTCAGCAGCTGGTTTAACGTCTGTTCCCTCTCATCGTTTCCGCCCGCCATCCCTGAATTACGGCTTTTTCCGATCGCGTCAATTTCATCAATAAAGACAATACAAGGCGCCTTTTCTTGGGCTTGTTTAAATAAATCCCTGACTCTTGCTGCCCCCATTCCGACAAACATCTCAACAAATTCTGAACCGGAGATTGAGAAAAATGGTACTTTCGATTCTCCTGCCACTGCCTTTGCAAGCAGCGTTTTCCCTGTTCCCGGAGGTCCTACAAGCAGCGCTCCTTTTGGAATTTTCGCCCCGATTTCCTTGTATTTTTTTGGATTATGCAGAAAATCAACAATCTCCCGCAACGCTTCCTTTGCCTCATCCTGGCCAGCTACATCTGTAAAAGTAATGCCTATTTGTGCCTCGACATAGACCTTCGCCTTACTTTTTCCAAATGACATGGCACCTCCCCCGCCCATCATTTTGCCCTGCATTTTCTTGGCAAACCATTGACCAATGGCAATGAAAATGATTAATGGAAGAATCCACATTAAGAGAAAGCTTAAAAATGGAGAGTTTTCCCTTGGAATTACTTTAGTGAATTCAACATCTGCCTCATGTAATCTGTCAACTAATTTCGGATCGTCTACTACACCCGTCCGGAAATAAGAATCCTTTTCCTTGGCACTGTCAGAATTAAATAAAATATAGTTCTCCTTAATTTCAACCTTTTCTACATTCCCCTCTTCAACCATGGTTAAAAATGTGCCATAATCGACATCCTTCACCTGCTTTTGAAAAATAGCCGGGAAAATAAAACTGTTCAGTATTAAAATCACAACCAAAATTATGCCATAATAATACAATAACGGCTTTTTGGGCGGTTTCACTTCTTTCATTTTACGCCTCCGAATGAATGAATAAGTAATATTCCTTATTATTTATTAATCAAAACGTTTTACTCCTTATTCATCTTAATAATCAATCTATATTCATATATTATATCTATAATAAAATACATACAAATTTGAAACCCCATTAAATTTTATTTAGTTCAACAATATAATTTCTAATTGTAAATATTCCTACTTTCCTTAATAACATTGCGATACATTTCACATTGAACAAAAAAATAGGCCATCAGCAAAGTGAAATCTATAATGTGTGGGAACGAATCAACCCGTTTAGATTTCATGCTGCTTGCCATTAGATTCAATTTGATTTTCTTTCAAATTCGACCAGATTTTTAAATCTTCATTACATATTTGCTGAAAGCGATTTTTATAACGGAGGAGTGTTTCAGCCGGAATATTCTCCTCGGATTCTCCCGCAGATAAAAACTCTAAATCACGTTTCAATTCCCACAGCCCGGATAAAGTTTTCACATCCTTTACCCATAATCCCTGATGATTATAGAAACCCTCTATCGCATTGAAAATGGTAATAATAGCAGATAGCAATAAGGTCATATCAGATAATAGATCGTGCTGAAAGCTTTTTAAGCCAAGCAAAACGGTCACAAGGGCTGTTCCAATGATGGAACTGATTTTTAACCGATAAGCTTTCATTTTATGTCTCTTTCTTCTTTTTTCAAAAAGAGCTATTGCAGCATCAATATCGCGCAGCAAAACGGATAACTTTGTTGGTTTAATCATTCCTGGCACCCCCTCCCATATCCTATTGGGCTGAAAAGTGAATGGTGCTTGGATTAAAAACTCATTTTTACCTTATAGAAAAAAGGACAGTTTTCCAGTCATATAACTTTGGAAAACCGCCCTCTTGAATTAATTCCAATCAAGAACATTCACATTAAAAATAGTTAATAAAGAAATAATGACGATGACTGAAAGGCCCCATGCGAGTATTGGCCGTTTATGATGAATCGGCAGCATCG
>CALGSR010000106.1 GCA_937902115.1 uncultured Bacillus sp.
CAATAAAAAATGCTAACTACCGTTCCAATTGGGAGCTTAGTGTTATGAGAGCGATTAATTTTATGAGGATATTATTAGAGAATGAACGCTTGAATCCTGAGTTATTCAGTGCAAATGGTCATGGAGAATTCGCTCCGATTGCATCAAATAACACAGCTGAAGGACGTGCCCAAAATCGAAGGGTTGAATTATTAATTCAACCAATTACCTCAGGCAGTAATGCCACAGAAAATAACCCCGCAGAAAAATAAAAGCTGAGTCATTTTTGACTCAGTTTTTTTGATTTTTTCGAAAAAGCGAACAATCTGTCGAAAACAGTCGAATAAAGCGTCGGAAAGGCTTATGAAATTGTGACAAATTACAACAATCCAACTAATCTGAATCATTTATAATAGTATGGATGTTAGTGGAAAAATCATTTATAATAAAATAGATGATGATGAAAAAAGAGATAGAAGCTAACCAGTAATGTTTGGACTTTATTTAAAGAACAAAACAATTCAATGGTAGCGAAAGTCTGCCTGGAATGCGAATTGTATTTTAGGAGGATATACGGTGGAAGAAGTAGAAAGCAAGGAACAACAATTAGATTTGGAGTGGATCCAGCTAATTAAAGAGGCAAAAAACTTAGGTATAGAGAAAGAAGAAATTCGTGAATTTTTGAGCAGTCAAACAGAACAAAAAGAACTGCTTTAATTCATAATTAGTCTGACAAAAAAAGAATAGACTAATCCATCAAAAGAAGTATTTCTCAACAAGAGAGATACTTTTTCTTTTCTCCGTATAAAAAATGAATAGACAGCAGATACTGTGCGGTAAATACATATACCTTACACAATTCATGCTGTCTATAATGGATCCTAATTACCGCTCTTTTGACGGACGAATTGCATGATAGGAAGTATATTTTGCGGCTCTACTTCTGTTGACTTCCTTTCCATTTAGTAAACTCAAGAAACTCACGGAATTGTTCCTTTGAAACACCGGACTCCATTGCCTCTTGAACAATTTTAAGCCATTCCGAATCCAAATCCTCTTTATTGGGGTGCTCAAGAATCAAGCTATCAACAGGTACCCCAAGAACGATAGCAATCTTTTCCAAAAATTGGATAGAGGGATTGGTTTGTAAATTCCTCTCAAGGGAGCTCAAATAGGACTTTGCTACCCCTGCCTGATGGGCGAGTTCAGATAATGACATTTTTTTCTCTAGGCGGAGTTTTTTTACACGTTCACCAATCATCTAATTCACTCACTTCTTTTTGAATAGCTCTTTCAAACTATGGCGCTTAAAACGTAACCATAGGTATAAAAGGCTTACATTAAAAAATTCTAATCGAACATCAGAAAAATATAATCAATTAATAAGTTATTGGGTCTTCTGTAAATTCTATTTTTGACTGTTACGATCTCTCACAGAATTCTGTAAAATAAAGTCAAATTGTTTTAGCGAAATAACAAAAAGGTTCCATATTAAGAACATGCTTAAATCATTTTACCACAGAATAAAGCAAATATTCATATATTCTTGTATAAAATCAATTAATTTTAAATAGAACTACTTTTTTTCTAATAATATTTAGTATTGAGTTATGATAAAGTTTTGCAACAATGAACGAAACATCTTAGAATGGAATATGGCATAATCGTCTTAAATTGGAAGGGGCTTATACAATGATTGTCTTAAAATCAGCAAGGGAAATTGAAAAAATGAAGAAGTCGGGTGAAATTCTTGCGTCTGTTCATCGGCAGCTAGCCTCTATTATTAAGCCTGGGATTACCACTTGGGAAATTGATCAGTTTGTTGAAAGCTATTTGAAAAAAGCAGGAGCAACTCCTGAACAAAAGGGGTATAAAGGATATCAGTATGCTACATGTGCGAGTGTAAACGATGAGATTTGTCATGGATTTCCGAGAAAAGAGCCATTAAAGAACGGGGACATTGTCACGATTGACATGGTTGTGAATTATGAAGGAGGGCTCGCAGACTCCGCTTGGTCCTATGCCGTTGGTGATATTTCTGATACAGCAAAGAAATTACTCGATGTGACCAAAAAGGCACTTTATCTTGGAATTGAGCAGGCACAGCCGGGAAATAGGATTGGTGACATTGGTCATGCGATTCAAACCTATGTAGAAGGGGAGGATTTTTCGGTTGTCCGTGAATTTATTGGTCATGGAATTGGCGCGGTTATTCATGAAAAACCGAATGTTCCGCATTATGGTCTGCCGGGAAAAGGCCCGCGGATTAAAGAAGGAATGGTGTTTACCATTGAGCCAATGGTAAACGTAGGAAGTCATCGCATCAAAATGGACAATAATGGATGGACATCAAGCACAGAGGATGGACAAATGTCTGCCCAATATGAACATACGATAGCGATTACAAAGGATGGTCCAGTGATCCTGACTGACCAGGATGAGGCATGATGCATGATGCAGTAGAGGGAAAAACAGGATAGGTTAGATTTACAAGAAGAAGATGATCAGGGCTGAACGATTAGAGGTTTAAGTCATAAGCTTCATGATTTCATATCAAGAACAGCCCCTTTTCTCTTGCTCTTATTGTTTTCTTAAACTGCCCAACTCTTCGACAATGGCCTGCATTTCATTGGGACTAAAGGAATTCTTCTTCATGACTAATTCATAAATGTCTTTCAGATCTTCATACATATTTTCATCAAAATGAGAAGGTTTAATCGCTCCTAAATTCATTACTTTTAACTTCTCTTTAATTTTTTCAATCATGAACTCAACATTTTCAACCGATTTTTCAGCTAAATTCAAATTTTCACCCTCTCATTTTTGTAACTTATCTTACCACAGAAATACAGATGACTAAAGAAATATAGAAGGGATAGGTCGTATATGATCCAAGTATTATTTGTTTGTTTAGGAAATATATGCCGTTCACCAATGGCAGAAGCGATTTTTCGTGATCTCGTACAGAATAAGGGACTTGAAGAACAAATCAAAGTAGATTCTGCCGGTACTGCGGACTATCATATTGGCAAAGGACCGCATAATGGGACAGAAGAAATTTTAAAAAAATACCAAATTAGTAATGAGGGCTTAATCGCGAGGCAAATTAAGCACGAGGATTTAACAGACTTTCAATATATCATTGCCATGGATGCAGATAATCTAACAAACATCTGCCGCTTAGGAGGGGCTTCGGAGGCAACAAAGGTCATAAGGCTGCTTGATTTAGTAAAAGACGGAGTGCAAAAGGATGTTCCTGATCCGTATTACACAGGAAATTTTGAAGAAACATACGAATTAGTAACAGAAGGCTGTAAACATCTTTTAGAACGGATTATCCAAGATTTACAAGGGGAGGAGAAAAAATGAAGTTTTGGCAGGGTGTTGTGTTAGGTGCGATTGCCGGCGGGTTTTTAAGTCTGCTCGATCGCCAGACAAGAACAACAGTATTAGGGAATTGTCAAAGGGCTACAGAAAAAGTTACCTATTTTGCAAAACATCCGGATGAAGCTGCACACTGTGTGACTGAATCCGCAAGGAAAATACGCTCGACGATTGAGGAAGTGGGGGAAGATATATCTTTTCTTACTGAAAAAGTGGAAGAATTGAGAGAATTAACACCGCAAATGGTGGATATCGTAAAGGATACAAAGGACGTTTTGCTGGAACCTGATGAAGACAGGGAGTAAAAACGTGAGTGATGGGGATGAGGTGCAAAAGATGAAAAATATTTGGTCCTTTTTACGGCATTTATGGAGACGGCTTGAAGTCGTTGATTACTTTGGGATCGCAGCCCAATTATCATACTATTTCTTGCTTTCATTGTTCCCTCTTCTCCTCTTTCTCGTTTCCTTATTTCCTTATATACCGATTACACAGACAGACATGCTTGGACTGGTTAAGGATTTTGCGCCCCAGGAGTCGATGAAATTAATTGAAACCACCCTCTTGGAGTTGTCAGAGAAAAATAGCACAATCTTGTCCATCGGTCTGATTGGAACGTTGTGGTCCGCTTCAAATGGAATTAATGCCATTATAAAAGCGATGAATCATGCGTATGAAGTGAAAGAAGCACGTTCTTTTCTAAGAACTCGTCTGACGGCTGTTCTCTTGACCTTGGCGATGATTGTAGTGATCCTCGTTGCTTTAATCTTGCCTGTTTTCGGCAAGCAAATCGGTCTGTTTCTATTTTCAAGACTAGAATTATCTTCACAGTTTCTTTCTGTTTGGAATGCGATGCGCTGGTTAGTCAGTTCTTTGATTATCTTTATTATTTTTATTGGGCTTTATTGGCTTGCGCCTAGTAAAAAACTTTCCTGCCCCAGTGCCATTCCGGGGGCTTTATTTGCGACCATCGGCTGGATTCTGACCTCTTATGCATTTTCCTACTATGTCGATCAATTTGGCAATTATACGGCTGCATACGGAAGTATCGGTGCGATTATTGTACTGATGGTTTGGTTTTATATTTCAGGGGTCATTATTATTATCGGCGGGGAACTCAACGCTTTCTACAGTCGTGTAAATAAAGATTGCTGATTTCCTTTAGTTTCCTTCTTGAACTACTCCACCTTAATTTCTAACGAAATTTGAAGATGGAGATTCCTGCGAACACCAAGGTATTCCTCAGTTATTTAGCAGGCTAGCCCCGTCGCACCGACGGTTAGCAGTACCAACGGCGTGAGCCTCCTACAAGTGTTGCAAACTTGTACGTTGAACTCGCCACGCAACCTACTTTAGCTAAGGATTAGCAACTTCGGTATGCGTGGTGGGCGATTGGTGCTTGGATATTTTACGTGATAGAGCTTTTCCTATTACAACCCTATATATCCAGTTTTCAAAGAACATGTATAAGAATATTATACCATGCAAACGTGTGTTTTGGATATCGCCAACTGACATTCATTTCACCCTTATTTTTGGGCTACGCCCTGCACAAAATTGAAGAGGGAATCTTCTGTCGGAAAATCATAAATAAACTCCTTTTTGTTCATAATAAACAAGGGATATATTCCACAACATTTTTAGGAGGGGTTAACATGGCGAAGCAAGCAAATAAAGATGGCGGTACAAAGCAAAAAGGGAAAAATAAACCAAACCAAAAAACATCCGGTTCTGCTAATAAGC
Organism: uncultured Bacillus sp.; assembly: GCA_937902115.1. GTDB lineage: Bacteria > Bacillota > Bacilli > Bacillales > Cytobacillaceae > Bacillus_BD. The sequence continues at coordinate 5,107 of CALGSR010000106.1, forward strand.
AAAATGGATACCACTAAAAAGAAGGTCCTCTATGGACCTTTTTTTGTATGGTGGCAGAAGGTAATCAAATGGACTTGATATATCCCCGTCTAGGGGCACTTATTTCAATAGACGAAGACTGTTCAAGGATGGTGCTGCCTTCATGGCCGAGAACTCCTAAAGGCAGATTTACTGCTTGTAAAAAGTTTGACGAAATAAGAAGGACGATGACACTAATAGAGAAAATGATATTTTGCTTTACAATTTTGTTCATCCGTTTCGATAATTGAATCGCTTCTGAAATACGCGGTAAATCGTTTTTTATTAAGACGATATCAGCCGTTTCAAGTGCGACATCTGTGCCGCCCCCCATGGCAATTCCAACACTTGCGGTAGCTAAAGCCGGGGCATCGTTAATCCCATCGCCAACCATCCCGACATTTCCATACTTTTCACGTAACCTTTTTATATATGCCGCCTTACTTTCCGGAAGACATTCGGCAACAAATTCATGAACATGACTTTCGGAAGAGATTGTCTGTGCCGTTTTCCAACTGTCTCCCGTCACCATGACGGTATAAATTCCTTGTTTCCTCAACTGTTCAATGGCTGCTTTTGTTTCTTCTCTAACATTATCCCTTAAGGCAATCAGCCCTGCGATTATTTCATCCTTTTCGACAAAGACGATTGTTTTGCCCTCGCTTGCAAGGCTAACGGCAGCGCCATCAGCAAATGCAAGGGTTTTATCCTTCCCGATGAAACCTGCTTTGCCAATTTTCCACCTTGTTGCACCAATAAACGCCTTCACACCCCACCCAGAAACATCCTCAATGCCGTCTGGGTGAATCAGATGAGACGATAGGTTTTCCTTCGTATATTTTACAATTGCATTGGCAAGGGGGTGGTTAGAGTGGCTTTCAATCGATGCGGCGATTAGCAAAACCTCTTCTTTACTGAAACCATTTCCAGTAAGAATATCTGTTACCTCAGGTTCTCCCTTTGTTAATGTTCCTGTTTTATCAAAAGCAATCGCCTTAAGGTTGCTTAAATTTTCTAAATGGACACCGCCTTTGAACAGAATGCCACGGCGCGCACCGTTCGAAATAGCTGACAGTGTTGCTGGCATAATGGATGCAACGAGGGCGCATGGTGAGGCAACGACAAGTAGAACCATTGCGCGATAAAAGGTTTCAGTCCAGGTCCAGCCAAGCAGATAATGGGGCGAGAACAGCATAAGCAATGTAGTAATTAGAACCGCTTTGACATAATGTCCTTCAAAACGCTCAATAAACAATTGGGATGGGGATTTTTCACTTTGAGCTGTTTGAACCAACTCAATAATCTTTTGAAACAGTGTTTCGTTTGTTGCTTTTGTTATTTCAATTGTAATCGAGCCATTTATATTCACTGTTCCCGCAAAAACCTCATGGTGGAATTCCTTTGTGACAGGCATGGATTCCCCCGTAATCGCGGATTCATCAATGGAGGAGGTTCCTTTAACGATTATGCCGTCAGCAGGAATACGTTCCCCGGGTTTAATTAAAATATGGTCACCTATGGACAGCTGAGAAACGGGAACGCGCTCTTTTCTTTCGTTTGTTATCCTGAGGGCATCTTCCGGCTGCAATTTCATTAGGTAAGAAATTTCCTTGCGGCTTTTATTCATCGTATATGATTCTAAAGCGCCACTAAGGGCAAAAATAAAAATTAAAATCGCACCTTCAGTCCAGTAGCCAATACTAGCTGAACCAATGGCAGCAATGATCATTAACAGCTCTACATTTAAGTTCTTGTTCTTGAGTGTGCTTA
>CALGSR010000107.1 GCA_937902115.1 uncultured Bacillus sp.
AGACTCATCTTTTTTCACCTCTCTATATTTCCCGCCAAACACACATCCGCTTGATGTGTTTCGATTTTTTAAATCTGTTCCTTTATCAATCCATATTTTCATATTTTCAACCACAAAAAAGCACCCCTCGGATGCAGTTATCCAAAAGGTGCTCTTCAATAAAATAATTTCGTACACTTTTCTACACTATCATCTTATCACATTTAAACTGGCAATTGTGGCAAGGTTGGTTTCTCAAGCTTTCTCATAAAAGAATCAATCTTCATTCCTATCGCCCTCCTGGAATATCCAATGACATCCCCTATCTCTTCATCTTTCATCCCTTGTATGTATTTCATTTCAAGAATCTGTTTCATTTCCAAATCGTCAAGGGATTCTATGAATTCCTCTATTTCAAGTTTCATGTCATCGTACAACGCTTCATTCGCCTTTATATCAATCAAAAGCTGACTCTTTATAGTTTCTTTTTCTTTGTCAGATTTTAGCGATATACCAGAAACAATAAAATGACACTCAGCAAACGGGAATTCCGGCATAGAACCTGTAACAACTCCATGCTCCCTCACATGTAGGGATTCTGAAATTCTTTTACGCTTTTTTCTCAAACGATTAATTTCTTTTTCCAAGAAAATATATTTTGAAAGATACTCCTTTGTAATTTCCATTTTCAGACCTCCTATATTGGTGATTTGATAATTGTAGCCTTAGCTGTAAAACCACCCTCAATAAACCTCTCAAGCTGTGCAAGGCTATCTGGCGAGTCATCGTGTTTATTTTTTCCAAGCTGTACAAACATCGTCAATTCTTCCATTGCCTTGTCATACTCCTGGCTTCTCATATATCGCTTTATGCTTGCGTCATCATTTTTGGCTATGTCCTTAATGACATGATTTGGACTAAGGAATATGAATCTTCGCTTAATATCATCTGAATACTGAATAATCTTGGCCATCTTAGCCATTGTTGTAGGGGCTTTGGTATATGTGATGCTGCACTTGTAGTTTTTATCTTTCAAGAAATCGTCAATGTATTTTGCATACATCTCACCGCCATTATTAGCTTCAAAATTTGTTTGTTGAACTTGGTAACTCATGATTTTCCCGGCTACCAGCGGAATAGTGACTTCTTTTGTTCCACGGTTGAATATCCAATCAACGATATAGACATCCCCATTCTCATATTCGAAACCAATAGGCTGTGAAAATGCATCTCCACCACCCCAGGCAACGTCACCGACACTTACAACTCGTACAAATCCACCTTCAGGAAGTATGCCATTGAAATATCTCAAGTCATCTTCTGGGAATAACAAGCCTTCGCGGATGAATGGATTCTGTTGATATTTAGCCATCCATTCGTTCTTATCTAATCTTTGACGCATATCCAAGTAATATCTTGTTGTAAATCTTTTCTCGCAATCATAATCGAAATTAGATTGATCGTTATCATTTAGGGCTGGAATCTTACGCAACCTGTATCTATCATCATGTTTATTATCCGCTTCAATTCTTCCCAATGGATCCATAACGTTCCAACGTGTTCCCACCATCAACTCTCTAGCACCATCGTTTTTACGGTCTACAAGGATGTTCAAATATTCTTGATATCTGTTATTAAGTCGAATAGGGTTCAAGGATTCTTCCCTGTCACGAACCAAGTCATCCACATACAAATATCCATCAGGCGATATATCAACAGAACCTGTCCACGTTCCTTCAATACCACGACATGTTAATGTTGCAAATCGGTCAGGGTCATTTAAAGTAATCTCTTTCTTTTCTGCTGACTTCTTATCAAGCCTTACATTTGGAAAAATCTCATTGAACGTGTATTCTGGGGTGAACAGCAAATTCATAGTGTCCGTATAAAATCCATCCGCAAGAATTCCACTATGACCAGACATAGCATTGTGACTATTAGGCCGTTTCCCCATTATCCATGCTAAAAAGAAAATGCAAATGGTTGATTTCCCCACACGAGGTGGAAGCGACAATCCATAAAACTCAATTATCCTATCTTCTAAATCCTGCAAATCATCAACAACGGTTTTCATTGTCTTTGCTCTAGGCAGATAAAACCGCTTTTTCGGGTCTCGGTTTTTTTCCATATAAATCAAATAGGATTCAAACTTGTCATGTGCTTCAAATAGCAGACATTGATAATATAAATCCATATACTTCTGTTCTCTGGTGTTCTGCGTCATTACAATAGACTACTGCTTTACAAAGTCGCTGATTTTATAACAATATTCTTTTTCCTTTGGGAAATCTTGCACCAGATATTGTGCGGATGATAACAATGCAAGTAATATCTGATAGTCCGGCACTGCGCCGATTTTCTCTTTCAGACGATTTATTCTTGCATGATGTGAAATTAAATCCATAGAAAAAGAGCCTCCTTACTCTTGATAAAAGTAAGTCTGGCTCTCAAATGGCACTCTGACTTGATTATTCGTTATGTCTCTATTCTAACCACTTATTCTCTAAAAAATAAAATGCATATACAACTCCACAGATTAATACTATCCAGATAATCCAAAATAATATATTTCCTCCGTTTCCACCTAAACTCTGATCGATCGCTTCTTGAATGTTACGATTATTATAAAAAGATGTACTTTCACTTATTGTTCCGTCTTTTAACTTGGTAAACATAGTTCCTGTATACTGCTTGTCGCATCCATAATATTTATACCGAATCTTTGAAGACTCCTTTATTGTTTCCAGATATTCTGACGATGGTAAGTTTATCTTTCCATATGAAAATTCGATACCTAAAAAGGAAATTAGTTTACTATGTTTTTCTTCGCTCATTATCTCGTCCCAACTCCAATATGTTTGCGTCCTGGTCTGAGCCTTACCATTTACTGTCACAGTATATGTTCTAGTATGCATAGTATATCTTTCCTTTACTTTTTCAACATACATATACTCCCCGCCGATTTCTGAATATGTAACAGTGTCAACAGCTTTTAAATCGCCATACACGAAAGCGTTCCCTACATTAGTATTCATCCCATATTGGAAAAGATCGCTATCAGTAATATGAATAGCTTTTTGATATTTTTCATTAGACTCTTCTACAGCATCCGTAATTTTCCCTGATATTCCGAAACCTAGAAGTAACATAATAGCTATAATTGTGATGCTGGCTATTACTTCTCTTTTGGTAATTTCTATATTACTCATCGAATAAGTTCTGCGGTGCATCCTGCGGCGCTCCGTAATCCAATCCTTCATACTCCTGTACCTCAAATCCTGTAAAGTTTAAGAATATTCTTGCAGGGAATCGTTTCACATATCTATTATAAGTCTTAACTGTAGCGTTATAATTTTCCCGATATTGAGCCATAAGGTTCTCTGTTGTAGCCAGTTCATTCATTAGCTGTTTGTAATTATCATTGGATTTCAGTTCTGGATAGTTTTCTGTTACTGCTTTGATAACCAGTTTTGCATCACCAGTATCTTCGTCTGAAATAGAACCTCTTCCATCCACGATGGATGTTAATGTTTCGGCTTCATGCTTATCATATTGTTTCACACAGTCTGCAAGATTATAAACTAAATCAACTCTTCTCTTCTCCTGTACCTTTATATCAGAATTTGCAGTTTTTATATTTTCTTCATAGCCGATCGCCTTGTTGGGGTAAGACTGGATTCCAAATACAATCATTAAGCCCACTGTGATGATTCCGGCAATTACAATTAGTGTCGATTTTAATTTGCTCATACTATCCTCCATATCAACTTATAACATTTGTTTTTCTGATTTTATACTCTTATATGCAACATTATTCTCCGCATATACTCTATCTTTGAATTTTGCGCCGCAGCTACATCTTATGTATTTATATAGTCCTCTTAAATACACAATCCCATTGTGGCAAAATGGACATTTGATATATGCATCGTCATACCTTGCAGCACTCTTTGGCGTTAACCTATATTTTTTAAGGCTCATACATCAACTAGAAAATCCTTTCTGCAATTACTCCCCTTACATTTCCACGGCAACATCTTTATCCATGTTTTGGGATAAACTCGAATATTCTTTTTCCCGCAATAGGGACAGATAACCCATTTGCTTCCGTCCGTATATTTTTTGATATTCCCACGCTGTAATTTATTAACTGGGTTATCTACGTGGTCTGATAGGTTGGTTCCCATCTGCTCAAATACTTCAACCATTCCCATGTTTTACATCCATTCTTTTCTTTCCATCCGCTACCATGTTGTATAGTTTCTCATTATCAATAGCTATTGGTTCTTTTTCGTCATTCATCCTTTTTATTTCTTCGTACAAGCGGTAAATAGCAACCGTTTCTAGCTGCTGGTCTTTGCTTCTAACCTTAGTTGACCAAATACTAACAACAAGGCCTGCGGAGATTAATACTAGCAATGATACCATTAAAACATATTCAATCATAATTACATCCTCCTATATTTGCTTTTCAATTAATTAATCGGAACAGTAGGACTCGAACCCACATCTCTGCATGCACACAGTGTTCTCCCTCTGAACTATATTCCGATGAGTGAGCAGCCTCAGGGTTGTGCTATCGCCACTGCTCACTGTTGCGGTTCTTTTGCTGATTTAATACAGCTACCACCAGCCACAACAAAGGTAAATGGGAAGTATAGGTTTTGATCCTATCTCTTCTGCTCTTCAGGCAGACGCTTTCACCAGATTAGCTTACTTCCCATATGCCGGGTCATGCAAAGGAGGCAATAAGGAAATTTAAACAGATATGCGCCCGGCTTACATATCATAATCCTCACGGACCTTGTGACGGTCCTTAACAGCATTCCGCTATGAGGAATGAAAGGAGTGCCCCACGAACGAATATATGGGGCAAAGCGGAGGATGGAATCGAACCATCCCATATACCACTATCCGCTAATACCAAATTAAGAAGGAGTTTACAAGAAATAGGATAATCATAAAGCCAAACAAATTAATACTTGTCCTGTCTTTTTTATTTCCGTAATCAAGACCCCACGTGGATAAAAGTAACATGAGCATTACCAACGTATTTAGTACTGTGATTATTGTGCTTATAACTGTCACTTTCTTAACCCCCTATTTTTATTTCAAAAGCCACTTGCCAATACCCGCTGTGATTGAAAGTATAACGATCGCTACAGCACCTGCAAAAATACATTTCAAAACTGTTGTCCCAATAACCATTCCTGTTAGTGCTCCGGCATCAAATGCAGCACATGCAATCAATATCGACTTAATAAACATTACCCATAGTCCAAAATATATCGCCGCAGCAATTCCGGAAATTAATACTATCACAGATAAAACTAATTTAATCTTCTTTCTTCTATGCATCATTTCTCCCTTTCTTCGTTTCACAATAACTTTTCCACTTATGCGGGTAAGGATTTGCACCTTACATGCTTTTCATTGTAACGGTTGCTACGAACCTTATCGCTCTGTTATATTAAGAGTAACTCTCATAGTAAGAGGCTTACCGGCATTAAGCGTCTACCCATTCCGCCACCGCATATCATCAGTACACTTAACCCCGTGCCGGGAGATATTGGAGCACCTGCCTTTCTAACTAATAGGGTTTGAAAGTTCCAAGGCTAATCCTCCTTTTTTTGTTCTTTGATAGATTTAAACCCGGTATTAACTCACTACGAACATCCAAAGTAAATGAAGTACCGCCTGAATAGAAGGTGTCAATGGATATATCGCTTGTAGGACGAATTTCCAGAACCTGTCCCATGAAATTAAATAGACCTCTGTTAAGCGGGATTTGTATATCTTCCCTACTCTTCCTTTGCATCTCTCTTATCGTCTCTGTTAGCTTGTCATTCTTGGATTCGAGTGAATCACGTATCCCCTCTAAATATTCCACATCAGATTGTAATTTTTCACATCTCTTTTTCCATTTCCCAAACATAAGCGTCTCCTTTCTGGCATCACTTATCTTCACAACTACTTACAAGATTAAAAAGCACGCTTGATTGAGCGACTTTCCCTCCATGAGTAAATAATCCGCTAAGTGATGAAATATCAACGGTTTCATAATTTTTGCCTTGAAACTCACACTCATTAATAAAATCTTCTGCCAGTTCAGATATATTAAAGCCATCAACGATTGTTGCGAGTTCCATTCTTTTTTTATACACCCACCTAAAGAAACTTTTAGGTTCACTTGTGTCTGGCGACAAGCAATGGCACTCCTCACACATTAGGAATAAATTATCCGGGTTGTCACTTCCGCCATTACTAGCGGGATTAATGTGACATCTGTTTAAGGCTGACTTAACTTCTTTAAAATCCCAAATACGCTTGATATCATCGTTCAGAAGTTTATCGTAGGTTATGTATCCATAGACTTTTGTTACAGGCTTTCCGCATCCACAACAACATGGTTCCCCCAGATCGCTAATTACTGGGATTGACTTTTCGAATGGTGCAGAGCCCTCAATCGCAATTTCTCCGTTCTCCAAAATACACTTATCTTTCCAATATTCGAATATCGCTGAATGCGTTGTTTTTAATTTTTCTCTCATATCTGTAAGTCCTTTTTATTTTTTAATTTTTTAATCAGTAAGTAACAGAAGCCCTTTTTTGTAAAAAAATTTACTTCCGGGGGTCAGTAGTGGCTTTCGTAGGTTCCTATAGACCCCCTGGTGGGTGTCCTATCTTAAAATGTTCATCTTTAACTTTTCAACTATTCGGAAAACACGCATTTCTCGAATAGTTGGATTCTATAGTGCATTATATCTATATTCTTTAACATTTACACTAATATATTGTGCATATCTAACGAGGTGAAAGTTTCTGAAGTAGAATTGAAATACAATTGATTGTATTGTCTGAAAATGAGGTTAGAAATCTGGTGTAATTTCATCCGTTTTAGGCATTTCAGCAGCTATCTGCTCTATCTCTGTTGTGCTTAGGACTGGTTGCTGCGCGCCTACTATCTCGATGCGTTGAGGTTGTTCAGTATACCCATAGTTGGCCTTGAGTGCAAATATACAGCCGATACTGTTCTTTTCCGTGGCACCATCAAGCATTGCAGACTCACATTCTTGCATCCATTTTCGGACAGTGACGGAGTGAGCAGACTTGGTTCCATTGCCATTATCCCTGTATTCACCGTTCTTCCATGATTGAAATGT
>CALGSR010000108.1 GCA_937902115.1 uncultured Bacillus sp.
AATATCTCAATAATTTAATTAGGTCAATATAATCTGAAAAGAATAGTGACATAAATCGTTGTTATTCATCAATTTTCCAACTTTGTACAAATATTTCAACTAATTGTGCAACCTGATCCTCCAAGAGTGTATTCCGTGTCCGTTCATCCATTTTCTGCAGTGGAAGAGTCGGCAGCCAAACCAATTTGCCTTGGATGGAATTTTCTATCCTTTTGCAATCGATATCTGAGGTTAGATAGTAAACATACTTAAATCCTTTTTCAAAAAATTCACTTTCCCATTTTACTAAATTTGCGGCAAACTCGTCCTCTTCATCTTTTTTAGCATAAATCAGACCGGGAAGCAAAATCATGCGGCCTTTGAACTTTCTTTCTAATTGATAAGATAAGAGCTGAATAAATTCAGTCATTGCGGCAGTCTGCTTCATTTTTTCATCGAAGGAGACTGGAAATAGCGGCAGTACAATCGTATCGACATACTCACGCGCTTTCAAAAACATGTCCAAGTCTTCACTATTCCATTTCATCAAGTTCACTCCATCACTATCATTTTTTCTTTATTTTATCATGCAGGAAATGATAGGCAAGGGTCTTTAAAGAAAAACAATATTATATTACAGGGCATGCAAAAAGCCTGCGTCGCGGCAGGCCTGTCTAATCCTGATTTAATTTTATAAGCTGACCCGTTAATTTGTTAAAGGCTTCCTCATCCTGCTTATCAAGGGCTTCGTCAATTTGCCGGATTAGCTTTTCTCTCTGGAACTTTTCGATGCTTGATGTTAAAAACTGCTCTGCAATCTGCCGGTCTTTGTCACTTATTTGCAATATTTTCGGCATGTACGGATTTTCCTCTAATACTGCTGCAAATTGCGGAGCCTGGAAGGAGGCATGGAAATTTAGTTGAATATAGATGTCCTCATCACGATTTAAGCGAATGTCATGAAATGATTTTTCCGCATCTGTTGTCATTACATTGGCTTTATAAAAACGGAATGGAACTTCATCAACACAATGCGTGGACATAACAATTCCCCGCGGGCAATACTGTGCTTGTTCAACAAAATGCACTTTTTCCATTAGCTTATCATGGCTCATTAAATAGTTTAAAATCCAGACACATTCACGTCTTTTTAATTGATAGTGATTGAGAAACCATCGAATAAAATCTTTTTTCTCATGGACAGATACAGGGGCGTTCATGTTGTACCCTCCTCTGCTAACACTAATTTTTAGTGATTTTAGTAATCGTCATCTAACAGTCTGTGTTTGACATCAAGAAATTCTTCATTACTAGGGTCTAGTTCCAACAACTTATTAAATACTTCGACAGCAGCACCGCGTTTTCCTTCCTCCATTAGAAAGTATCCATAATCAACCAGAAAGTCTAGGGTGTCTTTGTAGTAAGTATATGCGCTTTCATATCGATTTAATGCCTGTGAATATTCTTCAAGCTTTTGATAACTGGCCGCGGCATCCCACATAAATTGTGGTTCAGTTTCACCAACAGCTTCCATCATGTTCACAATCTCAAGGACATCCTCATACCTTTCCTGATGGAGCAGAAGCTTATTTAATGTTAAGGCCGCCTCTGTCATTTCAGGGTCAAGGGCGAGCGCTTCGCGGAACATCTTTTCAGCTTCTCGTTCTTTACCGTTTTTTAAAGCTAGCTTCCCGCCGTATACATACAAATCTTTGTTGAATTCATCATACTTTAGTCCTTCTCGGATCGTTTCAAAGCCTTTTTCAAGCTCTTCTTCCCTCTCATAGGCACGGGCTAAATAGACATACATTGAGGTATACTCCGGATCAAGCGCTTTTAACTCAAGAAACTTTTCAATTGCCTTTTGGTTAAATCCAGCCTGGAGTGCTGTGAAACCATAGTGAAAGAGAGTGTTAATTTCCAGCTTATCCTCCAGTGCCTTCTCATAGTAGCCAAGAGAATCTTCAAATGCTCCTCCGGCACTCAATGCATCTGCCAAGCGCAAATTCACATTGACCCCGGCAATTTCGCTTGTATGCTCGAGCACTTTTTCATAACAGCCAATCGCTTGAATCAACTTTCCTTCTTCGGAATACAATTCACCAAGAGCGAAATCAATCACCACTTCATCAGGCAAAAGAGCTTTTGCCTGCAGCAATTTTTTCTCACTGACTTCATAGAGTCCTTCCATTTGATAGAGATCAGCTAATAACAGCAGTGCTTCAGGGAAGGCGGAATCATCTTCTTGCATTTTTTCGAGCTCAAGGATTGCCGCCTCTTCTTCGCCAAGTTCCATTAATACCTCTGCTAGAAGAACGACAATCTCCCCCTCGTCGGGAAAGAATTCTAAGAGGCGTTGGTAAAGCCCTTTTGCTTCTTCGAGGAATCCATAATTAAATAGCTCCTCAGCAAGAAGAAACCTTTCATCATTTGAGCCATTTGCCAGGATCGTTTTATACTCGTGTAATGCTTGTTCATGCTTGCCCGATTCTAAAAGTGTAACAATCGTATTTACTGTTTCCATCTTTTTA
>CALGSR010000109.1 GCA_937902115.1 uncultured Bacillus sp.
CTATATTCTCTGGTTTGTTGAATTCCACAAACTTACTTACTACCCAAAGCTTTACTTTGTACTTTAATGTCCTAGCCCAATCACGTAAATCATTTGTGATTCCGTCAATTGGCACACCGATAATTGGGTCGGTTTCTAAAATGTCACCGACCACTTGTCTCACGTTAATTGCTGGAATGTTTAAATCTTCAAATTTCTCTTTTGTGTAATTATCGGACTGATATTGATTAACTGCCAGATCAACAAGAGTTCGTTTAGTAATGGCTTGTTGAGATGCCAAAATTTGTTTCGTTACTTGTGGTGCAATATGGTTCCAAACACTATGATGCATTAATTCGGCTTCAACCAAATACCATTTTCTTTGTCCAATGTCTATCGCAAAGCCGTCTGGAATAGTACCAACACCGTCAGCAGTTTTTATTTTCGCTTTTGGTAAGTAAAATGATGTCGGACCGAAAAGGTACTCGTAATTGTCTACGATTACTTGTTCCAATTCCGCTTCACTGTCGAACGGTGACTTTATAAATTTTGTGTCGTTAAATATTAGCATCTTTTGGTCTGTTCGTTAATTGTTGTTGGTCTGCATAGCATGAGGCATAACGTCTTTATTTACGCAGTAAATATACGACATTCGTCAATACGAAATATATAACATTCGTAAACCAATTTTCGAGCATTAGCTGTTTTACATTACAAAGCGGTTATTATCAGGTAATTATTTTCTGATATATATTTTTGCATTTACGAATGTTTTGTTAAGTTTGCGGTATTAAATTAATACACGATGGACATAGAGAATCTAATCATGATTTTTGAACGGAGATTGAAGCTCCAAAGGTACAGCCCTAATTCTATCAGAAATTACAGCAGCGCCGTGAAAAGCTTCCTGCAAATAGCAGCCAAGAAGTTCAATGACCCCGGTAGGCTTACCGAGAATGAAATCGAGAAGTATGTTTTCTGGAAAATAGAGAAAGATAAAATCAGCAATTCGCACCAGCGAATAATCGTGGCCTCTATCGACAAGTTCTACTGCTTAGTTTTGAACAGGGAGCTAGAGATAAAACACCTCTACCCATCGCGAAATAGATACGCTCTGCCGAGGTATATCACCGCAACGGAAGTGAAAGAGATGATAGCATCCACTCCCAACAGAAAACACGCGTGTATTATCAAAATGCTTTACGGATGCGGATTACGTCTGAATGAGCTGTTACACCTGAAACTGTCTGATATCAATTCGGAACGGATGCTGGTACATGTTCGGAACTCCAAGGGCAACAAAGACCGGGTAGTCATGCTTGCCCCGGCATTGCTCGAGGATTTGAGGAATTACTTCAAGGCATATCACCCGAAAGTGTATCTCTTCGAAGGACAAAATGGCGGCAGGTACTCTGAAAAAAGTGTGCAGAACATCGTTAAAACAGCCGCCGCGAAAGCGGGCATCACTAAACAGGTAACACCGCACGTTTTACGGCACAGTTTCGCGACGCACCTCCTCGAGAACGGGACCGATATCCGGTACATTCAGCAACTGCTCGGCCATGGTTCTGTCAAAACAACCGAGATTTACACGCATATCACCGACGTGGCTAAAATGAAAATAAAAAGCCCACTCGATTACTTGTAATTTCTGCCCCCAAAAAAAATTATCCTTCCTGTTTTAAAGAAAGGATAATTTCCTTGGTCAAGCATGAAGTGAAAATTAAATATAACTTACATCGTCTTCAAGATCCTCTTCGTCCAAGTCGATTTCATCATCTTCTAAATCATCGTCCAGGTCTTCCAGGTCGTCTTCAACCCTGATACTTTCGTTCTTTTCCCACGTGGGGTATTCGCTGTCCGAATCCCCTTCCCGATAATCGCTTCGCCTTGTTGCTGCCTGATAATCGTTGATTTGATCTTCAGGATCCCGCCTTTTTCGCGCATCATCACCGTGCAGTGATGGACTGTGTGTCGATCGATTGATAGGTTCCATAATAGATTTCATTTGCTTACCTGATTTGGTTCAGGTACATACATAAAACCCTTTAGGAAAAGGAATTGTTCTTGATGAAATTCAAGATTGAGCTTTTTTAAAGATGCGGCTAATCTTCTATCAACGACCGTTAATGAAAAGCGTTACTCTACCAGTTTCAATTCATCGATGATACGCGGTGATTCCATCACCTTGTCGATCATGTAAAGCACGTAGAGGATATCCACGCTGATCATCCGCTGCATTTCGGGTTCGAAAAGGAGGTCGCCGCTGAGCGATTCCCAGTTGCCGTCGAACGCGAGGCCGACAAGCTCCGCGTTCCCGTTGAGCACGGGGCTGCCGGAGTTACCACCCGTAATGTCGTTATTCGACAGGAAGTTGACCCGCATCCTCCCTTCTTC
>CALGSR010000110.1 GCA_937902115.1 uncultured Bacillus sp.
GAAGCATTAACCCCACATGACATCTCACAATACCTTAACAGAGAAGAAAATAATAAACGAGCAGACCAGGTACTGCAAACGATTGAATATAATCAGAATACATATATGATTTTAATTTCTCCAATTACTTTGCAAAAAAAACTGAATGGTTATTGTTCTTTTGTCTTCAAAAATAATGAGGATTATAAAGCAAATTATTCGCAAATGATTATTGATAAAGTTTCCTCTATTTGTGCATTAAGTTTATTTTATGAAAAAACAAAAATAGATTCATTTGAACAAATGAAAAGCTTGTTTTTTAGGGAAATATTAAAAGGTCAGATTTCATCCAATGAGGAAATTATTGCTAAGGCAAACCTCTTTCATCTCGATTTAAGCAAACCTTATTATATTTCTGTTCTGGAATATAATAAGGAATCTAAAGAATATCAACAAGAAATTGAGTTTCGCAAAGAATTATTCAATCTTGTTACGGAATATAGTACTAGGCAAAAACTAAAATATTTAATCCACCAAAAAGAAAAAAAGATTTTTTTCCTTTTTCCTTTGGAATCCATAGATGAATCGTCACCGTCTTTCTTTGAGGATCTATACCATGAGATAAGAATGAAACTACCAATGTGCAATTTGTATATTGGAGTTAGCAAAAAAACTTTATCAATCAATCAGGCCAATCATGCTTGTAAAAATGCAATTGCAGCTTTGAGAATGGCTTTTAAAGGCAAGAGAATTGTATTTTTTGAATCACTTGGAGTAGTTGGGGCTTTAATTAATGAAAAGAATGAACATGATGTTCGGGAAATGGCCTATTCTTTATTAGGAAAAATTGAGGTCCAATCTCAAAAGGATCTCGATTTAATACAGACTCTTTATGCTTTCTTGTGGAATGGGGGAAATTTAGAAAAAACAGCAGACGATTTAACGCTATCCATAAGCGGTCTTCGTTACCGGATTCATAAAATAGAAGAGCGCTTGGATAAAGACCTGCGTAGTCCGATCGTTAGCCATCAGCTGCTCATGTCTATTCAAGCGTTAATTATGCTGGGGGATCTGGATATGAAAGCAAATGTAATATAAGAGATTCTTTTTCGAAGCCGTATTCGCGCTGCCAAAAGAATAAAAAACAGTTTTGATTTCAATTTGTAAATCTAACTGTTTTTTTTTTGCGGTTAATTCCGGTAAGAATGACGAGCAAACAGCTGTTTACAAATCTTCTTTAACCATATTAACTTGAATTATGTTAGAGTTTTAATAAGCCTATTTATTAGTGGATGTCTCTTTGGATTTGGGGGAGTGATGAATTTGAGGCATGAGAGTCTAGAGCTGGATTCCAATTCCAACATAGCTGCAGAAGAAGGTTTTTGGCAAGGAGTGAAGGATTGTATTCCTACTTTATTAGGGTACTTAAGTATAGGTTTTGCTGCAGGCGTAGTGGAAAAAACAGCAGGACTTAGCATTACTGAAATTGCCTTAATGAGTCTCCTTCTCTACGCAGGTTCCGGACAATTTATTGCTGCAGGGATGATTGCTGCTAGTAACCCGGTTTCAGCTATTATTTTTACGATATTTTTTATAAATATTCGTCATCTTTTATTAAGTGCCGCTCTTTCTCCGTATTTTCGCCATCTATCGCCATGGAAGAATATGTCAGTTGGAGCGCTATTAACGGATGAAACCTTTGGTGTTGCCATTACCCACCTGCAAAATAAAAGACAAGCAAGTTATAAATGGATGCTTGGCTTGAATATTACCGCCTATTTAAATTGGGTGATAGCGAATATCGCAGGAGGCTACTTTGGCCAGTGGATACCGGATCCTGAAAAATATGGCTTGGATTTTGCGATGGCTGGGATGTTTATCGGGCTATTAGTATTACAAATAGCAAGCCAGAAGAAATATTTAGTAGATATCATGGTTGCGATCAGTGCGGTCATCATCGTCATTGTTGTTAGCTTCTATTTTTCAGGAAGTACAGGTGTTATGGTCGCGGTTATTTTTGCGGCAACGATAGGAATGGTGATTGAACGATGGAGATAAGATGGACAATTTTCATCATTATTATGGGTTCTGCGCTAGTAACTTTTATTCCGAGAGTATTACCTTTAATGCTCTTAAGTCAAATGGAATTGCCGAAGTGGTTGATAAGATGGTTGAAAAATGTTCCTGTCGCCGTTATGGCAGCTCTTTTAACACAGGAATTATTTTTATCTGATAATCATTTTTCTCTTACGGAAAATTTCTTTAAATTATTGGCAGCAGTCCCGGCATTTATCGTTGCGATTATGACGAAAAGTTTGTTAGGGACTGTTTTAGCCGGTGTATTGTTTATGATGGTGCTGCGCTTTATTTTTTAACGCAACAATTACATCCTTCGCTTTGTCAGCCTATCTGCAATAAATAAAAAACATCTGCTATTAAATGCAGATGTTTTTTATTTATTTATCCATTTTTTCCTAGTGTATTTTTAAATTCGTTTGCTTGATCTTTGATAGACCAGCCGGTTTTTAAGCCTAAAATAAACCAGCCGAGTGCTAACACACCGATGGCGAAAATGGTGTCACCAATTGTACGCAGCCAGACGAATGTTTGAATATTATCTTGCTGCAAGAATTCTGCTGAACGTGCATACCACATTCCGTGTTCTACACTTGCCCATGTTTGCAAGAGTCCGACCGGCAGCAAACTTAATAATACCATTAGGGCTAATCCGATATTAATGGCCCAGAAAGCAAAGCTTAGTACTCTTGTCTTCCATACTTTTTGTCCTGTTAAACCTTTTAAACAGAATAACATCAGCCCGATGCCAAGCATGCCATATACGCCAAAAAGAGCGGTATGTCCATGTACTGCGGTTGTATTTAACCCTTGCATATAATAAAGAGAGATCGGTGGATTAATAAAGAATCCAAACAAGCCTGCTCCAACAAGATTCCAAAAAGCGACGGCAACAAAACAGTATATCGGCCACTTGTAAGCTTTGACCCAAGGTTTTGCCCGGCTATGGCGATAGTTTTCATAGGCTTCAAAGCCAATCAATACGAGTGGTACAACTTCTAATGCACTAAATACAGCTCCAAAGGCTAATACTCCCAGAGGTGTGCCGCTAAAGTATAGATGGTGAAATGTACCGATAATTCCGCCGAATAAGAAAATAATGGTGGAAAACAATACCGAAGCCGTTGCGGTAGATGTCCGGAGCAGACCCATTCGCGTGAATAGGAACGCGATCACAACGGTTGCGAATACTTCGAAGAATCCCTCTACCCATAGATGGACGACCCACCAGCGCCAATATTCGGCCATAGCCAAATGTGTTTGCTGTCCCCATAATAAGCCTGGAACATAAAACAATGGGATGGCTACTGCTGCAATGACGAACATGATTAACAGATGGCGATCCTCTGTCGGCTTTTTTAATGCTGGTAATAAGGCTCTGCCAACTAGGATTAACCAAAGGAAAAGACCGACTGTTAGGAATAGCTGCCAGAAGCGTCCTAAATCAACATATTCATAGCCTTGATGTCCAAACCAGAAATTCGTTTGATAATCAAATTTTTGGAATACGCCCATCCATTGTCCAATCATCGATCCAACAACAATAATTAACAAACAAATAAATAAGAAATTTACCAATCCACGCTGGAATTTTGGTTCATGACCTGAAACGGCAGGTGCCATAAATAATCCGGTTGCCAGCCAGGCGGTAGCGATCCACAAAATTGCTAATTGAGTATGCCAGGTCCGGACAACGGAGTAGGGAATCCATTCTTGGATTGGAATCCCGTAAAAGCCGGAACCTTCGACGGCGTAATGGGCCGTAATCGACCCAAGACCAACTTGGACGACAATCATTGCAGCGACAACCCAGAAATATTTCAGTGTTGCCTTCATGGAAGGTGTCGGTGATAAAGCAAGCAAGGGATCTCTTTCCGGATACGTATCTTCAATATGGGGCTCCTTTTGGCGCTGTGCAGCATAGTACCAAGCCAGAGCACCAACGCCTGCAAGTAACATCACAAAGCTGATTACAGACCAAACGACCATTTCTCCTGTCGGTCGATTGTCGATTAACTTTTCATTCGGCCAATTATTGGTGTAAGTAATATCGCTGTCAGGACGGTTTGTCGCTGCGGCCCATGTACTCCAGAAGAAAAAGCTATTCATATGCCGCATCCGTTCCCCATCTTTTATCGTATTAACTGGAATTGCGTAATGATCTCTAAGTTCAGAAAGGTCTGGATCATCCATAAATAAACCTGAATAATAAGTACTTAATGTGTGAAATGCAGTGGCGCGATCATTCGAAATAACAAGTTCCTTCGTTTCTTTATTATACGTATTTGTACGCATTTCATTTTTAAGCCGCGCTTGCAATTGTGCCTTTTGCTCATCATTGAGGGATTCAAAATCACCTCCAAATTCTGCCTGGCCCCAATTATCCAAAATCAATAACGCTTCGCGGTGAAGCCAATCCGCATTCCAATCAGGTGCAACATAGGCTCCGCGCCCCCAAATACTGCCCACCTCCTGTCCGCCAATCGATTGCCAAACATTTTGACCATTTTTAATATCTTTTCCCGTAAATAATACGGTTCCATCTTCAGTCAACACCCGCTCAGGAATAGGGGGCATCACTTGATAGATTCTTCCGCCATAGTAGCCTAATATGGCAAAAGAAATGATAATGACGAGACTTAATGAAATCCATAAACGGCGATAATTCATTGTAATCCTCCTTTTATAAATCTAAACCTTCCGTAATTTGTTTGTTATGGAAGTCGTTTATAAAATGCCCAAGGAAGTGGATTTTATACAATAAAAAACCACCTGCGGAATGAGCTGGAATAAAAGTAAAATAAAAAAACCGCTTTATATGTAAAGCGGTCAAAAGAATTGTTCATTGTTATTGATTTTTATTTAAATTCATTAAAATATTAATAGCAAATAAAATAATAGCAATCACTAAAACAATAGAGGAAATTGAGACAAACGGTACGGCTCCGTTCACTTCTTTGATGACGAACGCTAGACCGAGCATCATCACTGGCAGTGATATATTGTGGAGCCAGAAATGGGCTTTTGCTAATTTAGTTGATGCAAGTTTTGGATAAAGAGAATAGATAACGCCTGCCAACGCTAATGACATCCAGCCTAAAAGGTTTACATGGACATGGACTGGTGATAAGTCGTATGCGTGGGCGATTGACATATATAAACCAAGCCCGACACTAATAACAAAGTAAACAACTGAAATCTGAATTAACCGATTAGCCATTTTAGTGGCCTCCTTACAATAAAAATAACTTACACCTTACTATATGCTTGACAAATGTTAGGCAGAAGGCCAGTTTAATAACAATTGCGAATTATTTAATTAGTATTCTTTCATCATTCCCTCTTCAAAATTGTGAGAACTATCACTTACAAATCTTTTAAAATAGCGTATCTTTTTTTAAAAGGAAGGTGGATTTGATGTACGGAACGGAAGAAAATCAGCAATCAATAATGTCAAGCTCGGAGCTTTTTATTCAATCTCTTTTAGCGGAAAAGGCTGAGTTGGTTTTTGGTTCAATACAACCATCGGGATACGAGCTTTCTAGCGCACTTCATGAGTGTGAGCCATTGAAATATGTAACGCTTCAACACGAACAGGCTGCGACACATGCTGCTGATGGATATGCGCGTGCAACTGGGAAGCCTGGAGTTGTTCTAATTCCCGCAAATTCTGGCATTACCAAGGCTGTTACCGGTATTGCAACTGCCCATTTGGATTCTGTTCCGTTGGTCGTTTTCGTTTATCAAGAAAGTTCATTGGATGAAACGCGGAAAATGGATATAAATGGTGTGACATTACCAATTGCTAAACACTTTTTTCATATTACAGAAATGACGCAGCTGCAGCAAACAATAAAAGAAGCTTTTTATATTGCTTGTGATGGGCGTCCTGGACCTGTTATTGTTGAAATTTCAGGAGAATTAGAAAATGCAAGAGCAGTAGACTGGAAAAGGAAAGCAGAACTTCAGATTCAAATGAAACCAAAAGAGACCTATCCGTTTTCAAAAAATCTTTTAAAGCAAATCAAGCAAGAAATCGAACAAGCAAAAAAGCCTGTTCTTTTCGTTGGCGGAGGAGTAAATATTTCCGGTGCCGGGGAATTGGTTGTAAAACTAGCTGAAAAAGCGCAAATACCGGTTGTCAGCTCGTTAATGGGGCTAGGCTCCATTCCAAGTGTTCATTCATTGTTTTTAGGAATGCTTGGTATGCACGGAACTTTTGCTGCCAATAAAGCTGTACACCAATCCGATTTATTGATTTGTTTAGGGGTTCGCTTTAGTGACAGGGTAACAGGCAGGGTAAGCGGATTTTCTCCCCATTCAAAAAAAATCCAAGTCGATATCGATCCTGCTGAAATTAATAAAATAGTTTCTGTTGATATTCCTATTACAGGAGATGTTAAAAGTCTTTTACAGCAACTTCAAGCGGAAGAGATTACTGCTAATCATTCTGAATGGGCTTCAGTTGCAACATCGTGGAAAAGAACGGCACCAGGAATTGGTGATGCAAGAAGTTTATTAAAACCACAAGAAATCTTGCGATTACTTAACAACTATAGAAATGATATATCTGTTATTGCTACAGATGTCGGCCAGCATCAAATGTGGACAGCGATTTATTATCAATTTGAGAAGTCAAGAACCTTTTTAACATCAGGCGGGTTGGGGACAATGGGTTACGGACTGCCTGCCGCCATTGGAGCAGCATTTGCCAATAAGGGAAAGAGTATCCTTTGTATCAGTGGGGATGGAAGTCTGCAAATGAATCTGCAAGAGTTTATCACGATTGCAAAATATCAATTACCGATAAAACTTGTCATCTTAAATAACGGCTATTTAGGAATGGTTCGTCAATGGCAGGAAATGTTTTTTGACAGACGCTATTCTTCTGTAAAAATGTCATCTCCTGATTTTGTTGCACTTGCGGAAGCTTTTGGAATCAAAGCAAAAAGAGCTCGCAATCTTGATGAATCTAACGCTTTGCTTCAGGAGGCCTTTCATGATTTACAGCCATTTGTGCTGGAGTTTGATATTAGCGAAGAAGAAAACGTATTCCCTATTGTACCTCCAGGTAAAAATAATACGGAGGCCTTATTTAATAAATAATACCCTTCTTAAAATGGAGCAGCTTGCTAATCCGTGATTTTTATTATCGTAAATCCGAGTGATTAAAGAAATGAGTAGATGATCACGATCCTTTTAATTAGATAACATGAATGCAAAAAGTAAAAAGCCATCTATACTTTCATGGAGAGTAAAGATGGCTTTTTGTGTATAAAAATGTTTAGTAAAGAAATTGCAGTGAATGAATTAATTGTTTTTGACAAGGTTATAGGAGCATTCTTCCTCATCCCATTGAAAGACTCCTTCCTGCAATCTGATAACTGAATCAAATGGGCAAGTTTTTTCTTCGTTTACCGGGCCATTTAGGTATTGCTCCTTTAATGTGCGCAAGTCTGTTTTAGAGGCGACACGAAGGATCATTTCTAGTGTAATTTCATTTTCCTTTATACCAAGGCTTTTACATAGGGAGGTTTGAAATCCTTTATTATATTGAATCATCATCGGTAAATCATGAATGCTTGCTACACCAAAAACATCTTTAATAATGTCTTCATATCGTAATTGGCTCCCAGTAGCAAAAGTAATCTTTTCTGTTTCAGGATTTTCTAAATAATAAACTGTTTCAATTTCATAATCCAAGAAGAAACATCCTTTCTCATCTTCATTTTAGCCGTTTTCACGAACACATTACTTCTATATAAAAGCTTCATTTTAGAAATAGGCTGTATCGCATATCTGACAAACATATTATAACATATTTCCGCAAATACTGACTAAGTTCGATATTATAGATATTTAGTGAAATGAAGGAGCAGCATCTTGTTTTTTAAAAAATTGCTGTCAATTACGATGGTTAAATCTTTCATTAATTCATTTACTCCCGTGTTTAATCATGTATAATAAAGCGAGTTCTATTGATTTATTCAGTCTTAGCGGATAGTTTGCTTTCAATCAGTGGAGATGGAGAAAAAATACTGCTGTGAAAGAAGCTTCGCTTTATAAAAGTCTTTGCTGGTCGATAATTAGGCTAAAGAAAACATTCACTTGTAAAAATGTTTGAAGGTAGGTAATTTTGTTGGGGTTGTTGAATGAGGATTTAATTCAGCTATTTTTAAAATACCAATTGAACCATGATTTGTTTTTAGGGGAATTTGCGATTGAGAAAGAAAATGTAAGGGTCGATCAAAAAGGAAAATTAGCCCTCACGCCGCATCCAAAATCTTTTGGTAAGAAAATAGAGAATCGATACATCAAAACGGATTTTTCAGAAAGTCAAATTGAAATGATCACACCTGTATTTGATTCGATTGAAAAGACGTATAACTTTTTAAGCACACTCCACGATATTGTGGCGCTGGAATTAGAGGATGAATATTTATGGCCGAGCAGCAATCCTCCCGTTCTGCCGGAAGAAAATGAAATCCCGATTGCTGATATGAACAATCCAGCAGAGAATGAGTATCGTTGGGGTTTAGCTGAAAAGTACGGACGGTCAAAGCAAATGTTCAGCGGAATTCATTATAATTTTTCGTTCAAGGAAAGCTTTTTAAAAAAATGGTATGACGTATCCGAAGAGAAGCAAAGTTTTAAGGATTTTAAAGATTCCCTTTATTTAAAAGTGGTAAGAAATACATTGAAATACCGCTGGCTGCTCATCTATTTAACAGGAGCAAGTCCGATTTTCCATCACTCCTTTTTGGATGAATGCAGCGGGCAGGGGAAAGAAATTGTGCCGGAAAGCTATTTAATTCAGGATATGATTTCATTACGGAATAGTGAATACGGCTATCGAAATAAAAATTCACATTTTGTTTCTTTTCATTCGATTGAAGAATATATCAAGGATATAAAGGAATTAATTGAAACAGATGAATTGCTTAGTGTGAAAGAATACTACAGTTCCGTTCGCTTAAAGCCTGCGTATGGGGAAGATTATTTTGAAAGTTTACGTGAAAATGGCATTGCATATATCGAACTGCGGATGATCGATTTAAACCCGTTGGAGCCTATCGGCATAAGTCAGGAAACGATGCGTTTCATTCATTTGTTTCTTATCTATATGCTTCTTAAAAAAGATGAGCCATATAGTAGTAATGAACATCAATTAGCGTCCTATCAGTCGGATACCGTTAATAGAACAGGTATGCTTGAACCTATTTTTACAACGGATGAATTGAATCGTTCAGCTGATAATAAAGCATTGCAATTAGTAAACGACATCGAAAAAATGGTCCGGCTTTTAAATCCGGGATCTGAGGAGTATCTCGACCTTCTGAAAAAGAATAAAGAGAAAATAAATAAGCAAGAACGCTTATTTGCCAGCATAATAAAAAAGAAGATTGAACATTCTTCCTACGTACAATTTCATTTAGAAAAAGCAAAGAACTATTTACAAGAAAGCATCCAACATGGGTATCAATTTAAAGGGTTTGAGGATTTAGAACTTTCTACTCAGTTATTATTAAAGGCTGCGATTAAAAGAGGAATTGAATTTGAAATTCTTGATCGAGATGAGAACTTCATCGTGTTAAAAACAGAAAACGACAGACAATATGTGAAACAAGCGACAAAGACAGCCCTTGATTCCTATGTTACAGCTTTGATCATGGAAAACAAGCTGGTCACAAAATATATCCTTAAGCAGCAAGGAATCCGTGTCCCAAGCGGAAAATCTTATCGGAACAAAAAGGAAGCTCACTCTGACTTTGAATTTTATCAAAACAAGCCGATAGTCATAAAACCTAAATCAACCAATTTTGGAATTGGTATTACGATATTCACTGAACAGTTTACAAAAGGGGATTATATGCAGGCTGTGCAAATGGCTTTCGATCATGATCATACCATTCTTCTGGAAGAGTTTATTACCGGGAAAGAATATCGTTTTCTTGTGATGGGAGATGAAGTGACTGGAATATTACATCGTGTCCCGGCAAATGTGACGGGGGATGGGATTCATGCGATAGAACAGTTGGTAGAAGACAAAAACAAAGACCCGTTACGAGGTAAGGGTTATAGAACACCTCTTGAAAAGATAAATTTAGGTGATGCTGAGAAATTGTTCCTTAAAAATCAAGGAAGGAGCATTGCAGATATCCCCGCAAAAGGTGAAATGATCTATTTGAGGGAAAATTCGAATATCAGCACTGGCGGCGATAGTATTGATTTTACTGATGAAATATCAGACAGCTATAAAAGGATCGCTGTTCGCTCAGCAAAAGCGGCTGGAGCCGTTTTCTGCGGTGTCGATATGATGATTGAAAATATTCAGGATGAAGCGACAGAATTAAATTACGGGATTATAGAGATTAATTTTAATCCTGCAATTCATATTCATTGTTATCCGTATAAAGGGAAAAATCGTCATGCAGATGACAAAATACTCGATTTGTTATTTAGGGAAAGTAAATAATATATAAATAGTGTAAATAATGATAAATCTCTTTTGAAATATCATTACAGCCGACTGAGGTACGCCTTCAGTCGGCTTTTTCGTGCAATACCAAGATTATTATAGTAGGATTGTTCTAAATTCGTACGATTCGTACGAAAAAAATTCAAAAAATGGACACAATCGATTGTATACTGTCTTTTTCAAATATTCTAAAATAAGAATACGCTTACAAGACAGGATATGACAAAAGTTGCAACGAAAAATGGAATCATTTTTCATTTGTAAGCGGTTTAGTGAGCGGGGGCTCACTGAATATTGGGGTATTTCCGTTAGAGTATTCTAATAATTTTTATTATTCTATATGGAAATAATATTGGGAAAAATTCTAGTAAAACAAGGAGGAAACAGAATGTCAACAGAATCTGGGTTCAAAAAAGAACTCCGAAAACAGCCGTGGGATTGGAAAACAAAGAATGAATACGAAGAAGTAACCTTAATGATGCAGCCATATGTCCATATGCATTACCGTCATAAATTTGACGGAAAGGATTTAGATATTTTTGATCCGCGTTATACACGTTTAAAATCCTCTGACTGGGAAGCGTTCCGCGATCCGAAAAAGTTTTGGTATACATCATATGTAAATAACCGCAAAAAGTTAGCGGAAGAAGTCGAAAATGGTTTCTCTTATGCAAAAGAATTAGGCACAATGGAAAATCTTTCAGAGCAGTGGGTCAATGCTGTGCGAGATATATATACACCGCTTCGTCATCTTGAATATGGTGAAAGCGTGCAAATGCAATATGTTGTCCGTTATTCTCTTGGTTCAGCGATTGAACAATGTGCGACATATCAAGCATTCGATAAAATTGGAAGAGCACAATGGATTTCTCAATGGGCCATTAATATGGAAGAGTACCATGGGGATTTCCTGAAATATGGAAAAGAGATTTTATTAAATGAGCCGGCATTCCAGCCATTGCGTAAATACGTAGAAGATGTCCTTGTCACAGATGACTGGGCAGAAGTCATTGTAGCAACGAATTTAACTCTTGATTTGTTATTGGGCAATCTGATGTATCGCGAGTTTAATAAAGAAGCTGTAAAACAAGGGGATACACACCTATCGATTATGAACCTTGTCATTGGCAAACAATTAGATTGGAACCGTGATTGGGCCGCGGCACTTATGGGCTTGCTTGCTAAAGATGAAGCGGAAAGCCGCTGGGATTATTTAAATGCACTTGGCTATGAAGAGTGGGAAGGGGACTACCGCTGGGGTAGAATTATGAGCGACCCTAGAGATACTCCTGAAGAGACACAATCGAATCTGGAAATCATTCAAGAATGGGTCGAAAAGTGGTATCCAAAAGCCTACGAGGCGGTACTTGCATTAGCGCCATTATTTGAAAAACACGGAATTGAAATGAATCTTGAGGAAACGTTGAAGAAAGTGGAAGAAGAATATGTTGTTCCTGCTTATAAGAAACAAAAATTGCCTCTAACACAATATGAAGTTGCCCTTAACTAGGAGAAAGGAACGATAAATCATGAGTGAAGAACAAGCATATGTTGGAATGGATTTAGATACAAGCGGCGGTGCCATCGTTACGGCAATGATCGCTGCAATCGAAGAAGATAATGAAGGAGTAATTGTTGATGACTTTATGGTTTATAAAAAAGTCAAAGCTCCGCAAAAAATGATATTGAACCGTGAATCAGTAGAAGAACATCTTGGTGCAGATTTTGACATGGATGCAGTTCATATCTATATGTCATCCTGCTTTGGATTTATCACGGAATGGGACGAAGAACATCTGATCATTCAATGGGAAGATGAGAATTAAGAAGGGGGTTTTATCATGGCTAAAATGGGGATTAAAGAAAAATATCATGCGATGACAAGGGATCTGATGTGGGATCCGAAAGATTATGATTATCGTACAGTTTATCCATTAGTTGAAAAAGAAGGCATTATTCTTAAGGATCCAAGCAGATGGGAAGACCCTTTCCGTTTAGCTTATAACCAATATGTAAAAGTTCAATCAGAGAAGGATGGCATTTATCACACGGTCCGTAATGCCTTTGAGGCGAATGACGGCCATGCCAAAGTCGTCGATTCACGTTGGTATGAAGGTGTAAAAGCTTTTGCTACAGCGGTACAGCCTGGTGAATATATGGCACACAGATTAATGACGTACATCGGACGCCATATTCCAATTGAAGCGGTTCGTTTTGCTACCTTTAACCAAGCAATGGATGAAATCCGCCACGCGCAAATCGAAATTAAACACTATGCTCATATGAGTAAAATGATTGATGGTCTTCATAATTATCAAAAAACTGGACAAAGCAGCTGGTTTAATACAGTAACAAAATCATTCTTTGATGATGCTTTAACTGCAGGTCCTTTTGAAGCATTGATCGCAATTTCATTTTCATTTGAATACGTTTTCACTAACATTCTCTTCCTGCCATTTGCTTCATCCGCGGGGGCCGTAGGCGATGATAACTTTGCAGCTGTAGGTAAAACGGTACAATCTGACGAATCTCGACACATGGCATTGGGGATGTCTGCATTAAAAATGCTCTTAGAAGAAGACGAGCGCAATGTTCCGATCATCCAATATTGGATTGATAAGTGGTATTGGAGATGCTACCGTATTTTCTCAGTTATTGCGACACTAGTAGACTACTATCCACGTATTCGTCCGATTTCTTGGAAGAAAGCTTTTGAAATCTATGTTGAGGAACAAGTATTTAACGGTTTATTTAAAGATTTTAGAAAATATGGCATCCGTCTTCCACTACATGCTGAAGACAGTATTAAAGAAAAAGAATACTATTCTCACAATACAATGCGGATTCTTGATCACTATAAGCATGCGAATATGTTTAGAGGCTTTAAACTGCAAGAGGATGATTATGAGTGGCTGTCAAATGAATATCCTTTATTTGAAGAACATTACGCACCATATTTCCATCGCATGGATGACCATGTATTAGCAGGGGCAAGTAAGGGTCTTCCAGGAGTATGTACGGTTTGTCATTTACCGCTTGAATTCCCTAATCCGGACAATATGGCTGAAAGATGGACACAGTTAAGTGAATATAACAATAAAACATATGCAACATGTTCTCCGGGTTGTAAGCACATTTTTGACCATGAACCGGAAAAATATTCACAAATTTGGTGGCCTGCTGAAGCATATGCAAACGGGGAGTTAGGAACAGATTTACCAGGTGATTTATTCAAAGCATGGGGAATCACACCGGATGAAGGCGGCGAACACTACTCATCTGATGAACATGCCCGCTGGTTGGAGCACCGCAGACAATTAGGTTTAGATAAAAAATATTTCTAATATCAATTAAGTTAGGAGTGAACATTTTGGCAAATTATTTAAAAGATGAGAATCATTTGATTGTCTGGCCGGTTCTTAAAGAAACCTATTATAATGACCTTTGTATTTGTAATCTAGTGATGCCGGCTCGTTATGATATGACAACAAATGAACTGTTAGATGCATGTTTAGATACTTATCAAGTTGACAAAGAAAAGAGTTACGAGTTGGTATTGAATCGTGCCGACGGTGACACTGTTTTACCAATGGACATTTCTGTAAAAGAAGCAGGCCTGCGTAACGGTGATTATTTAACCGTGATAACAGCATAAAGAACACGAGGATTAAACTGGAGATTAACAGCGAATCGGGTTATTCCTGATCGCTGTTAATCTATTAACTTCATTCAGCAGAAGTCCCCCACTTCCAAGTGGGGAATGAATGCCAGCTTTTTAACAATTCAGTGGGGTTCAAACCTCGACTGAATGAAGTTAAAGCCTCCGGCGGATGCCACAGATTTTCAAAGGAAATTTCTCGAGCGGGATCG
>CALGSR010000111.1 GCA_937902115.1 uncultured Bacillus sp.
TCCTTTAGGATCTAAAACCATCAACGGTTCACACCCTGTTAGCACTGTGGCAATAGTGAAAATAAGCGATAATAAAGCCCATTTCAGTTTCATACAGATACCCCTTTCCTATTAACATTCTGTTTTATTATGTCTTACCTTGTTCATAATTTGTTCACAACTTGTTCGTGAGTTCACAAACTACATTTTAATAAAGATAGATTAGAAGCCGACAATCACTTCCTGGTGAACAAATTTTTTCTGATTGATACCTATTATAATCACTATTGAAATGATATTAACATACTTTTTGTGAAGTATTTGTGACAAATTAAAAAAGGTTTTTTTTTACAAAGGGGAATTTATATTTCGCACAAAATAGATTTTTTAAGAAGATTTATAGTTAAATAGCAGCAAAGACAAACTCATTTTTATGTGATAGGGCTTTACAAAAGTTGTGAACTGATGTAAGTTTTATTAATCGCTATATTCAAATAATCAAATATACAAATATTAAGAGAAAAGAAGGTCGAGTGAATAATGGGAAAATTTCTTCCCGATGAAAGATTTCGGGGATACAGCTGGAAAGGACTGCAAAAAGACTTAACTTCAGGGCTTATTGTTGGGATTATCGCTATCCCTTTAGGAATGGCCTTTGCTATCGCTTCTGGTGTGAAACCGGAATACGGCATCTATACAACGATTATCGCCGGGATTCTCATTTCATTATTCGGTGGCTCTAAGTTTCAAATTGGCGGACCTACTGGTGCATTTATTCCAATTCTTTTTGGAATCGTGATGGTCTATGGCTATGAAAACCTTCTTGTTGCTGGTTTTATGGCAGGGATTATTCTAATATTAATGGGGATTTTCAGGCTTGGTTCCTTAATTAAATATATCCCTCGCCCTGTTACGATTGGTTTTACAACTGGAATTGCGATTACGATTTTCACTGGACAGATTACAAATTTCCTAGGGTTGACAGGAGTTGAAAGCAAAGAAAGCTTCATAAGCAATATGGCAGAAGTTTTCCACCAGTTGTATACCTTTAATGTGTATAGTATTGTAACAGCTGTTATTTGTTTAGTTATTATTCTTGTACTCTCTAAACTTTTACCAAAGATTCCCGGATCATTACTAGGGATCATTATATCAACTGTCATTGCCGCTACTTTCTTTCCGGGTCAAGTGGCAACCATTGGTTCAGCATACGGTGAAATTCCTAATTCATTGCCAAAGCTTTCATTCCCGGAAATCGACTTAGCAACGATTAAAAATTTGATTGGACCGGCATTTGTCATTGCTCTTCTTGGGGGAATTGAATCACTTCTTTCAGCAGTTGTGGCTGACGGCATGACAAATAATCGCCACAATAGTAATAAGGAACTGATTGGGCAAGGGATTGCCAACGTCGTTACACCACTATTCGGCGGGATTCCCGCAACCGGGGCGATTGCCAGAACAGCTACGAATATTAAAAGCGGCGCCGTTTCACCTCTATCAGGGGTCATTCACAGTATTACCGTTCTGCTTGTATTGTTGATTTTTGCACCGTACGCCTCTCATATCCCGCTGGCCAGTTTGGCACCGGTATTGATGATTGTGGCTTGGAACATGAGTGAAAGACATGTTTTTTCTTATATTTTAAAAACAAAGACAGCAGATTCACTTGTATTAGTCGTTACTTTCTTGTTAACGGTATTCGTAGATTTAACAACTGCCGTAGAGGTTGGACTGCTTCTTGCTGTACTATTGTTTACGAAACGAATGATTGATGTACAGGTAATTGCCAAAGCTTTACCAAACTTAAAGAGCAAAAAGGTGGAGACTCAAGTCGTAGAAGAAGGTCATGATTGTCCACAAGTAACCATTTATAATGTAGAAGGACCTTTGTTTTTTGGTGTAGCACAGAACTTTCAGCAAACGATACTGACCTCTATTGAGCATAAACCAAAAGTACTGCTCTTAAGAATGGGGCGGGTTCCATTTATGGATGTTACCGGTGAATCCCATCTATCCAGTATCGTAAAGGATTTTTCCAAGAATGGGATAGTCCTTATCTCCGGGCTTAATGAACAGCCTAAAGAAATATTAAAGAAAACAGGTTTATACGATATAATTGGGGAAGAGCACTTTTTTGAACATACTGGTGATGCATTGAAATATGCACTTTCTAATATTGAAAAAGCAAAATGTATCGGTTGCAGTCACTTTGCTTTCAGTGAATGTTCAGCCTATTCTCAAGGGACAAAAATAATGCCGGAAGGAAAAAGAATATATACTGTAATGAATCAATAAGGGGATGTTTCATCTGTTTAACTTCCAAATCTATAAGGAGCTGGAGCAATGAATCTGGAAATGCAGCGATTTAAAGCAGAGTTTTTTAAAGCTCTCGCCCACCCACTCCGAATCAAAATTTTAGAAGTACTTTCAGAAGGGGAAATGGGTGTAAATGAAATTCAAACCACCATCGGCAGTGAGGGATCTGCCGTTTCCCAGCAGTTAATGGTTTTACGTTCGAAAAATATTGTCGTGGGACAAAAGAATGGGAACCGTGTTATTTATTCACTAAGGGATCCATTGATTATTGAGCTTCTCCAGGTCGCTAGACAAATCTTTAACAATCACTTAGTCGACACAATTAATATTCTCGATAAGTTCAATGATGAAGAAGATTCTGCAGCGGAAAACTAAGGTTTTATGAGCAAAACAACAAGGCCGTCCGATAGGGATTCATACCCTTCTCGGGCGGCCTTGTTTTTTAGCAATATACCCGCTTCTAAATTCAAGTTAATTCCAGCTTCCGCTTCCTATTTATCACTAAACATGTTAAATAGATTTCCGATGCCGCCCTCACCCTTTGAGGAACCACCGCCTTGTGGTGCAGCGGCAAATACACGGCTGGCAAGACGACTGAAAGGCAAGGATTGAATCCAGACCGTTCCGGGTCCTC
Source organism: uncultured Bacillus sp. (assembly GCA_937902115.1). Lineage (GTDB taxonomy): Bacteria > Bacillota > Bacilli > Bacillales > Cytobacillaceae > Bacillus_BD. The sequence continues at coordinate 2,933 of CALGSR010000111.1, forward strand.
TTAAGGTAGCAAAGAATAGTCCTTCGCCGCCGAATAGAGCTGTTTTAATTCCTTTTACCATTTCAATATTATAATCTACATCCTTTGTCATGGCGACTAAGCATCCCGTATCGACGCGCAGCGTTTCTCCAGGATCCAGTTCTTTTTTAATAATTGTACCGCCGGCGTGAACAAATGACATTCCATCGCCTTCAAGCTTTTGCATAATAAAACCTTCACCGCCGAAAAATCCGGTACCAAGCTTCCGCTGGAATTCAACACCGACCGATACGCCTTTTGCTGCCGCAAGAAAAGCATCCTTTTGACAAATGATCTTACCACCCATCTCACTTAAATCCATCGGAATGATTTTCCCCGGATATGGTGCTGCAAAGGAAACATGTTTTTTACCGCTGCCTCGATTGGTAAAGGTGGTCATGAAGAGACTCTCTCCCGTTATAACCCGTTTCCCAGCGCTGAACAGCTTGTCCATCAAGCCGCCACCGCCTCCTGAACCATCACCAAAAATCGTTTCCATTTCAATATGGTCTTCCATCATCATTAAACTGCCGGCTTCTGCAATAACCGTTTCACCCGGATCTAATTCCACTTCAACAAACTGCATATCATCGCCATAAAGCTTGTAATCAATTTCATGATTATTCATTATGTATTCCCCCTTTAATGGATGAAAATCTACTTATGTATATCTTAACATTTTATTCCATGGAGCGTTTGATAATCCTTCAATCCTTTGTTAATATTCTGTTAATTAGTTGTTTCACCATTACAATAAGAATGAAAAAAGTCCTTCTAAAGAAGGGCTTTTTCAGTCAAGCAATCTTTTGAACTAAATGCTTTTTTGGTCTTGTTTCTGGAAATGTCAGTACCAGAAATACGTAGCAGCTGATAGCAGCAACGAAGAATATCATCGCAGGCACATAGCCTGCCTCTCCTAATAGATAACTCCAGATAATCGTTGCCAGTGTTTGTCCGGCATAAGCAATCGCCCAAAACAAACCAAACATAATTGTTAATCTCTGTGGATTCATACCCTTTAATTCATGCGGGAGATTTAAAAAGATTGGATATTGCACATAGCAGGCAAAACCGCAAACAGCCGCAAAAATGTAAGAAATAGTTGGATTCACATTAGCAAACAATAATGTCACTGTGAACGAGCTAACCATGATCAGTCCGACCATAAACAAAGTCGGCCTTCTTGGCAAATCCTTATTTCCAATCGCAATCCCAACAAAAGTCCCTAAGATCCCAAATCCGGAAATAAGGAGGATGACAATGGAACCATTCACTAGCGTATACTCATCAAATACCGCTTTAAAGCTGACAAGTGATAAAACATATAATGTTAAGAAGGAGGCAAAGGCCAGACCAAACCTGATATCCTTGAAAACTACGCAAAGAAAC
>CALGSR010000112.1 GCA_937902115.1 uncultured Bacillus sp.
AAAGGCTGTCAGGCCTTACCTGACAGCCGGGCGTACGTGAAACAGTACGCCCCACCTCACCCGCGGTGATATTTGTACATCCAGAGTACGCCCGACTTCAACAGACGTGCCACACGTCCCGTCACCAACTTCTCCGCCACAAGGCCAAACCCATTCTTCCGGCCCAGCGCCCCAAGCATTCCCTTTAGCTTAATAGGCGGCAGTTCCTCTTTAAACGCCTTACCATCCAGCTGCTTCAACAAAACCAAAGCAATCTGCTCTGCCTGCCCTTCTGCAAGCTGTGCGCTTGGTGCATGCGGAAGGCTGGCACAATCTCCGACAACATAGACATGTTCATAGCGTGGAATTTGATGATGCGGTGTCAGGATAATTCGACCATGCGAATCCTTTTCTACATCCAACTCTTGAACAAGATGATTGGGCTGAATCCCAGCTGTCCAGATAATTGCATCGCTATGAATCGGTTCTAAATGATTATATAATGTATTTTCTTCGACTCTTGTAATATTGGCATGGTTGATAATATCAACCCCATGATTATCAAACCAATTCTGTACATAGACACTTAGTTTTTCCGGAAAGGCGGATAAAATATAATTGCCGCGGTCAAAAATTTGCAGCTTCAAATCTTTTTTACTTTCGATTAGCTCCGATGCCAGTTCCACCCCGGTTAAGCCTGCTCCAACAATGGACACGACAGCGCCCGGCGGAAGGCTATTCAGCTTTTGATACGTAAGAAGTGCACTATCTGCCGTTTGAATGCTATGTGCAAAAACCTTCACACCTGGCACATTTTGTATTTTATCTTCACTTCCCAACCCGATAATTAAGTAATCAAAAAGAACCGGATCTTTGTCTGTTATGAATACTTTCTTGTTATCTAAGTCTATCTTTGTAATTTCTGAGTTAATCAACGTTAATTTTGGGTGATTAGGAAAATCAATGCGGACATCTTTATCAGATACTGAACCAGCAGCGAGAGCGTAAAACTTTGTTTTAAAACATTGCTTCGAAGATCTGTCAATTAAAGTAATCGAAAGATCATTCGGTAATTCTTTACTCAAAAGCAATCGTTCTATAATTTTGATTCCCCCATAACCCCCGCCAAGTATGACTAAATTTCTCATAGTTATTTCCCCTTTAGTGTCATTCCTGCAGAACAGTAATTGTTCATGAATCGACGAACGATGAACAAGGTACCTTTATATCTATTGGACTCATTTCCTTGAATAAACAGAGTAGCCTAAATTATTATTCTTAAATCGTTAATGTAAACGAATACATATTGAAATTATTGTGTTATTAATTATTGGTAAAAACTATTAATTACCATGAAATCATGTATCATTTAAAGTATATCTAAATTGTGACAAAATCTCAATGTTTATAAAAGATTTAATAAATGGTTAGTAAATCGGCATAAATAAGGGATTAATTATGTCACTTTTGTCAAAATTATGATATTATATTATGTTAACAAAAATCCAACTTAAGCAGGGCTTATTAAAGTAAATATTGACAGTTACCGAGTCCCCTTGAGAAAATGAAATCATTAAAATGTAAACATGCCTTTGAAAAGAACAACATTAAAAGGCTTTAGCGAGGGAGCTTATGTATAGACCTATTATAGAATTTTGTATCAGTAATTTAGCTGAAGGATCTCAGAAAGCAAGAGAAGTATTAGAACGGGATTCAAGTTTAGATATTGTTGAGTACGGCTGTCTCAGTTATTGCGGAAAATGCGCTCATTCTCTGTTTGCTTTAGTGAATGGGGAAGTGGTAACAGGAGAAACTCCAGAGCAGCTTGTTGAAAATATCTATCAATTTATCGATGAAAATGTTATTTTTTAACAGATTCGGCCAGAAATCCCCTTCCTAAAAGCGCAAAGTGATAGGAAGGGGAGGTTTATGCGTTTCTCATTTCTCGCCATTGTTCCTTCGCCATTTCAATAATTCTAGATTCAGCCGATCTTTTTTGTCTTTCAATCACTTTAGAAAAATATTTTCTTGCATCGGCTGTTTTTCCTATCCGTCGTGATAATTCTCCTAATAAGTAAAGAATTTTCAATTCTGTAAGCTGGGTTCCCAGAAAATCAGTTGTATTGTAAGATTCAACATATTCATTCAAGGCCATGTTCATAAAGCGCTGTTCTTCCGTGCTGTTTTGCTGAAGTCTGTGCAGCCAGGCAATGCGCAGACAAATTCCGGCAATGACAATGTGTTTTTCTTTTTTTAATACCGCACAATAAAATGCCAGTTTAAAAGTAATTATCGCATCATCAATGGAGCGTTTGCCGGAGTAACTGCGGGGTGTCCAATTTCTGCAAATCTTTTCCTCCAAGAGGGTTTTTCCTGCTGTTGTTTGCACTGGTGAGAAATCATCAGAAAATGAATAACCGCATGCTGGGCAGACATAAATGGTGTAGAGCATCGGATTATGCTCCAAATCTGAATAATTAGGAAAAAAGTCAGTGTCATAACTAAGACATTTAATAAAGCGAGAACGCATCTTTTTTGAGGTAAAATGATTTCCGCAAAGTTGGCATATACACTTTTTATCAAATAACGCTTCAATTACAGCCATTAAAGAACACCTCCTAATAGGGATGATTACTCATTTATATTATAAACTAAAATAGGTCATAAAGACTATTAAATTAGTATATCCTTATGAGGCTGCATAAGTTGTCGGGGTTGGTGGATTGTGTATATAATATAAGTACTATGGATAAAGGGGGAATTAATATGAGCGAAACGGTGAAAATCACAGAAGCTGCTGCTCTTCAAATAAAAGAAATGATGAAACAAAATGAGGAGGAAGGATCATTCCTCCGCGTTGCTATAAAAGGCGGGGGCTGCAGCGGTCTGTCCTATGGAATGGGATTTGTTCAGGAGGCAGAGGCAGAGGATGTACAATTTGAACAACAGGGGCTTAAAATAGTGGTCAATAAAGAAGATGCACTTGTTTTGAACGGAACGGTAATTGATTATAAGCAATCCATGATGGGCGGAGGTTTTACGATCGATAACCCAAATGCCATCGCAACATGCGGCTGTGGTTCATCCTTCCGCACAGCAACAGAAACAGGAACTCCGGAAAATTGCTAATCATGAAGCAAAAGCTGGCTATTGTCATGTATGTCAGCTTTTCTCCTTCTTTTGTTATTAAACAATCCCCTTAGTTCAAATATCTCTCAATTATTTGTTTCCTCCTTTGGAAAAATACATATTTACTGTTATTTCCAGAAGGGATCAGAAATTCATTGAAAAAGTGAGATCATTCCAACTTTTTTGAATGAATTACTCATGTATACTAGAATAAACAACATTTTAGGCTTGAAAAAGTGATTAAAAAGGAATAATATAATAATTACATATAGTAATTGTTAATATTTTGTGACGTATTTATTAAATTTTTTTGTACAACAACGTGAATAAAATCACAATCTTTTTTCCTATAAATAAAACAAGGGATGAGGGGAAAAGTAACAACTAGATTATACAAAAGTATGTGAAATTACAAACAAAGGGGAAGATCAATTTGTTAAAACCAAAAATCGTTATTCTTGGGGCAGGATACGGTGGTTTAATGACTGCTACAAAATTGCAGAAGGCTTTAGGGGTAAATGAAGCTGATATCGTATTAGTGAATAAAAATGATTATCACTACGAAACTACGTGGCTTCATGAAGCATCTGCAGGTACTTTACACCATGATCGCGTTCGTTACGACATTAAAAATGTTCTTGACCGTAATAAAGTTGAATTTGTTCAAGATACGGTTATCGAAATTAAATCTGAAGAGAAAAAGGTACTGCTTGAAAAAGGCGAGCTTGCATATGACTACTTAGTGATTGCTCTAGGCGGTGAATCTGAAACTTTCGGTATTAAAGGATTAAAAGAACATGCATTTTCAATCGTAAACGTAAATGCTGCAAGAACGATTCGTGAACATATTGAATATCAATTCTCAACTTATAGCATGGATCAGGATGAAAGTAAATTAACAATCGTTGTTGGAGGAGCAGGATTTACTGGAATCGAGTTCCTTGGAGAACTCGTTGAAAGAGTTCCAAAACTTTGCCAAGAATACGATATTGACCAAAGTAAAGTGAAAATGTATTGTGTTGAAGCATCTCCAACAGTACTACCTGGATTCGATCCTGAACTAGTGAAATATGCTGTTTCATTCTTGGAAGGAAAAGGTGTTGAATTTATCATCAGTTCTGCTATTAAAGAATGTACACCGGAAGGAATCATCCATGGAAAAGCAGATGAAGAACCACAGGAAATTAAAGCTGGTACGGTAGTATGGGCTGCTGGGGTCCGTGGAAATTCTATTATCGAAACTGCTGGAATTGAATCAATGAGAGCACGTGTGAAGGTTGAGCCGGATTTAAGAGCACCAGGATTTGATAATATCTTCATTATCGGTGACTGTGCGCTTGTTATTAATGAGGAAATTAACCGTCCATATCCGCCAACAGCACAAATTGCTATGCAACAAGGGATTTCAGTTGCCAAAAATATTTCAAAATTAATTCGTAATCAATCTGACCTTGAGAAATTTGTTCCGGACATTAAAGGAACGGTCTGTTCACTTGGAGACCACAATGCAATCGGGGTTGTGTATGGTAAAAAATTAGTCGGAACTCCGGCTTCATTCATGAAGAAGGTGATTGATAACCGTTCATTATTCATGATTGGCGGCATCTCTCTCATGTTGAAAAAAGGAAAATTTAATTTTATCTAATTTGTAAAAAAAGGGAATGAAGCCGCTTCGTTCCCTTTTTTATGTGAAAATATTAACTTCATTCAGCAGAAGTCCCCGACTTCTATAAGTGGGGGATGAATGCAAATGATATTTCAATT
>CALGSR010000113.1 GCA_937902115.1 uncultured Bacillus sp.
CAGCATGACGACAGGTGTCGCCTTTTTCTCACGCAATTCACGGCAAACCTCAATGCCGTCCTTTCCTGGCATCATCAGGTCAAGTAAAATAACATCATAATCGTTTGCAAGCGCTTTAGCTAAAGCCTCGTTTCCATCTTCAGCCTCTTCAATGATATATCCTTCCCTTTCTAAGTACATTTTCAATAAGCGTCTAATTCGTTCTTCATCATCTACTACTAATACTTTTACATCGTTGTCCATTTTCTATCCAGCCTCCTAGTAGGTATTTTAACACAAAACACTAAAACTTTTTAACTATAACCCTGTAAGGATTGATTCTGCATCAAATAAATGGATATGTATTAAGAGGTTGCCGCAATAGGATCAGGGAGCAGACTCCTGAAAAAATATACTTCCATTAGACTATCGAATCGTGCCTTTATTCCTGCATAACCGAAATGTTCTGCTCCCAGCCCCTATGTGACACATGGCTTTAAAAGCCTGCTTACCCCGCGTACGAGTGTAAGCCGGCAATCACTAAATTAACAAAGATTAGGTTAAATATCATGATGGCAAAGCCAATGACAGCAAGCCAAGCTGATTTTTCACCATGCCAGCCTTTAGACAGGCGCAAGTGTAAAAACGCCGCGTAAAACAGCCAGGTAATCAACGCCCAGACTTCTTTCGGATCCCAGCCCCAGAAACGAGTCCAGGCAATCTGCGCCCAGATCATGGCAAATATTAACGCCCCTAGAGTGAAGATTGGAAATCCAATTAAGACAGAACGGTAACTGATTTCATCAACCAAGTCCAAATTGATATTTTTGGTCAGCGGTTTTAATAGTGCTCCGATCCGTTTTCTGATGATGAGTCTCGTTAAAAGGTATAAAATCAGTCCGACACCGATAGACCAGACGACTGTATTAAGTTTTTTTGCATTAATAATCCCAGGTACCTCAACAAGTGGTTCAAATTTCCCTTTTGTTAAAAGTTCCCCTTCATTCGGACCGATTAAAGCCGGCATGAGATACTCAATTTCAGCAGGCTGGCCCGTTTTGTCTACCCAATTAAAATCTGCCTTGTAATCCATTATCGAAAATGTACTGGAAACAAGGATAAAGCCAATCGTACAAATCAGTGAACACATAATGACTTCCAGCCAGGTCGTCTTTTTGCTTCTCTTCGTCTGATCAATCGCTTTGACGAGATAGATTAACGCTGCCGCAAAGCTGACAGCAAGTATCGCTTGGCCAAGAGCTGCTGTTGTGACGTGGATATGAAGCCAGTCACTCTGCAGGGCAGGAATTAATGGCGAAATATCGCGTGAAAACATACTTGCATAGGCAATGATTAAGAGTGCTACCGGCAAAGTAAAAAGCCCAAGCACTGGTGTTTTATAGATGAAAAAGATGACAATAAACGCACCTACGAGTGCCATTCCAAAAAAGGTAGTAAACTCAAATAAGTTGCTGACAGGAGCATGTCCTGCTGCAATCCAGCGCGTGATAAAATAGCCTAATTGGGCGCTAAATCCGATAATCGTAATCGTAATCCCCAGCTTCGACCATCGATTAAATCCTAATTCACTGTTCCCGATTCCCTTCTTTTGTTTTATTGCACCGCCGAAAACGACCGTAGCAATTAAATAAAGAATGAAGGCTGCATATAATAAATTACTGCTTAAGCTAACCAACCAAAATCCCCCTTATCCATTCTTGTCTGCTTCTAATTGGTCCTGAGGCTCTTTTATCCCGGTTCCCTCTAAAACACTTGAGATTTCGCGTCTTAAACCATACCAGTTTTTATTCGTATGACCCGCTACCCAGATCTCTCCGTTCACTTTGCGAATCCAGATACGGCGATGATTCCAATAGGCTCCTTGAACAACCCCGATCATAAAGATAATCCCGCCAAAAATCAGTACGCCAAGGGTTAAATCTTTTCTGATTGTCAGACCTGATACATGTCTCGTTTCAACACCCTTAAACTGCATTTTATAGACGTTATCCCCGTATGGTTCAAGGGTTTGCCGTATCGCGACAAAACTTACCTCTCCATCCGGTTTATCCGGTGTCAGCATTCTAAAAATAAAGGCCGGGTTATTGGGAACCTTAGAAATTGTCGTCGGTTCCCCGTCATCATTAAACTCTACATCAGGATAATAACTAATCATTTCAACAGAATAATTTTCAGAGATTTCATATGTTGATTTTGGATCATTCAAATCGACTGTAATGCTTCCGTATTCCTCGCTTGTTGCTTTATTTGTCATGGTAAAAGTCATTTTACTTAATTCATTTAGCTTGTACTGTGACTGATAGACGGCAAAGCTATCAAATTTAAGCGGCTGATTCACCTTAATGCCGTAGTCTTTTACCTCTTCAAGTTCCCGTTCCTGACCGGCAACAGAATCACCGACCTTTTTCGAAAGGGTCACATTGGACTGGTAGTTTTTTGGCACCATTCCTGCATTTTCAATCGCATTTTCAAAAGCCGGATTATCGTTTTCTTTATCATATATGTCAAGAATGAATTCATTATTGGTCAAGTAGTATTCCCCGTTTGTTTCTGGAACAACCTTTGTTTCGCCTTCACGAATCCAAAGCAATTTATCGACATACATGCCTGGAACAGAGCGGAGCAAAGCACCGATTAAAAAGATAATAAGCCCAATATGATTGACATAAGGACCCCAGCGTGAAAAACGTCCTTCTTCTTCTCTACTCCGATAATGTTTTGCCTTCAATTTCTCTTTTACTTTCTCGGTATCAGCATCAATTGATTCTGTCACACCAAATAACCTTTGCCGTTTTAGGAACCCTTCATGGCGTGTTACTTTTTGCTTTTTCAGGGCACGGTAAAGCGGCACGACCCGGTCAAGGCTGCAGATGACAAGCGATATACCGATGGAGGCAATTAATAATTCATACCACCATGATCCGTATAAATCATGAAAGCCAAGTTCATAATAAAGCTTGCCGAAAAAGCCGTACTGATCCTCATAAAAATCGCCGGGCGGCACATTAGTTGGAATATACATATGCTGTGGAAAAATCGTTCCAAGTGTTGACGCAAGCAGCGTGATCACAATTAACGCAACTCCCACTTTTACAGAGGAGAAAAAATTCCAGACTTTATCGATTATCGTTTTATTATACGTTTGTGAGCGCCGTGCACTTCCCTCATACCGCATATCCACTAAAAGAGTATTTTCTTCTGTTTCCTCGAGAATCTTTCCGCATGATTCACAAAGTACTGTCCCATGCGGGTTTACATGTCCGCATTCACATTTAACCGCATTCATTGATCTACTCCCCATGTTCTTATGGTTGAATTTCCTGCATAAATTCTGCTATTTTTTCCTCTGTTAAAGAGCCTGTAAATGATTTAATGACTGTTCCTTTTTTGTCAACGAGGAATGTAATCGGCAATGGATTAATTCCGTAGGCTGATTGAACATCATTTTCACTATCGATGACAATTGGAAATGATAAGTTCAGTCTTTCGGCAAATTTCGAAACCGCAAATTGTGATTCGCCGACGTTTACAGCGAGTATCTGCACCCCTTTATCCTTAAATTTCTGGTATTGGTTCTCCATAAACGGCATTTCTTTCTCACAAGGTTTGCAGAATGTACCCCAGAAATTCAAGAATACCCCCTGTCCTTCATAATCGGAAAGCCGGTGTGATTCCCCGTTCAGGTCAATCAGTTCAAAATCAGGCGCTTTTTCACCAATCGCAACCTTTTGCACTTCATCCTTTGTGAAGTTGGCATACAACGTATATCCGACAGCGGCAAGCAATACAACTAAAATGAACGTACGGATAACGAGACGCTTTTTTTTCACTTCAATCTCCCCCTAAAACTCTAGTCTGTATACTGCTCAATTGTCATTATATAACGTAAACATCTCTCCTTAAAATTTAGCGCGTACTCTTCTTAATTCTTTGCCTTTATTCCTTTTTTGCCCTTATTATATCATTAGCAATATTTGCGTATTGTTTAGTTCATCACTTTATTTGTGAATCTTCTATGACTTTTTTGTGAGGGCAAGTGCTCTTAATTGCTTTACCTCATGTGTCGTTAGTTCCCTGGCATCTCCGGATTTTAAACCTTGCAGCGTGAGAAAGGCATATCGTTCCCGCCGCAGTTTCAGCACAGGATGTCCAATCGCTTCGAACATTCTTCTTACCTGCCGGTTACGTCCTTCATGGATCGTTAATTCAATAATCGCTGTCCCTTTCTTTTTATCGAAAGAAAGCATTTTTGCCCTTGCTGGTGCTGTTTTCCCGTCCTCAAGCTGAATTCCTTTTTCAATACTTCGCAATTGTTCCCGAGTTGGAATTCCTTTTGTTTTCGCGATATATACCTTCTCGATCTCACTCGCCGGATGCATTAACAGATTGGCAAATTCACCGTCATTTGTGAGCAGCAATAATCCCGAGGTATCATAATCAAGACGGCCGACCGGATAGATCCGTTGTTCGATTTCCTGAAAGTAGTCGGTTACCGCTTTTCTCCCTTTCTCATCCTTTACGCTGGAAATTACCCCCCGTGGTTTATAGAAGAGAAAATAGACCGGAGCCTCGCTTTCAAGCGGTATTCCTTCCACTTCCACTTTATCTGATTGAGAAACCTTTACTCCGAGTTCTTTTACAACTTTTCCATTTACTGTTACTCTCCCGGCGAGGATCAGTTCCTCCGCCTTTCTTCTTGATGCGACGCCGGCATGGGCAATCACCTTTTGTAGTCTTTCCATCTCTATCACCTCAAAGAATCCCTTTCCATTTTTCACAAATTACTCCTATTGAATTATGACATAAGTTACGTTCTTTTCAAAATAAAATTACTCTCATAAAACGTTGTTCAAGGGTTTTTTTTGAATCGTTAAAAAACTTAAGCCTTAAAGCGCAAAAAAAATCTGGTTTATCAAAGAATAACTCCTTGATAAACCAGACTTTTATCTTGTCACCACATTAGAAGCACAACAACAATTGCTGCGATAATTCCGACAACGTCTGCAAGCAGTCCGACTTTTAAGGCGTCGCCCATTTTCCGAATCCCAACGGCACCAAAATATACGGTCAAAACATAAAGGGTGGTGTCGGTACTGCCCTGTAAGACGGCAGCCAATCTGCCAATATAAGAATCAGGACCGTGCGAAGCAATTAAATCACTCGTCATCCCAAGGGCCGCATTGCCGGAGATGGGACGGATGATCGCTAATGGAGCAATCTCAGCAGGTACTCCGATGGCTTCAAGAAATGGACGGATGAGATTCATAAAAAAATCCAATGCTCCTGAAGCGCGGAATACGGTAATCGCAGCCAACATCCCGACCAAAAAGGGAATAATGTCAAAGGCAATTTTAATGCCCTCTTTTCCTCCTTCGACAAAGCGTTCATAAGTAGGCACCTTCTTAAATGTTCCATACAATAAAATGAAGGCGATTAGAACCGGTATAAACCATAAGGATATAATCGATACAAATACCATTGCTCATCATCCTTTTCGTTTCCGGGTTCGGCGGTAATAGAACCAACGGTCAATCATAATTCCCCCAATGAAAGAAATGCAAGTGGCCATTAATGTAGGACCGACAATATCAGTTGGAGAAGAAGCATCATAATTCATGCGAATCGCAATCACTGTTGTCGGGATTAACGTGATGCTTGAAGTGTTAACAGCTAAAAAAGTAATCATGGAACGGCTCGCTTCTGGTTTACCGCCATTTAATTCTTTCATCTGCTCCATTGCCTTAATTCCAAGCGGTGTGGCCGCATTTCCAAGGCCGAAGAGATTGGCCATCATATTGGACAAAATATACCCCATTGCCGGGTGATCATTTGGCACTTCAGGAAAGATCTTTTTTACAATCGGGCGAAAAAGCATGGAAAGTTTATGCAATAGTCCTGCTTCCTCCGCAATTTTCATCAAGCCGAGCCAAAATACTAGGACACTGATTAAACCAATGCAAAGCGTGACCGCTTCTTTTGCCCCTTTAAATATCGCTTCATTCACTTGCTCCATCGTGCCGTTGAACATAGCAAAAACGATCCCAATTAACGTTAAACATACCCAAACAATATTAACCATCGCTTTCCACACCAATTTGGATGAAAAAGAGATCACGGAAAATTTCTAAAAACGATTTTTCTTCTTTCCTTTTTTCATACTTATACAAAAGGGGTATTTCCTTGACCGGCTGATGATCAAAATACACAATCGCCGTACCGATATCGTCCGGAACTATACGATTATTTCTCCATTCATCCTTTGGTTCCCGCAGTTTGATTTCAATTTCAAAGTTATCCTTTTCATTCGCGGCTACCGGGTAATAAAAGTCTCGTTTGATATAGACCTTTTTCTTATAGAAATCGTCCGAATTAAGATCCTTCATGATTCCCTTTTTTAATACTTTCACAAGCTGATAGTGTTTAAAGCCGTATTCATACATATTGATATGGTCATTCCAGTCATCCGGACCGTTGAGTGTCACAGCAATTAAACTCAATCCATTCTTTGATGCGGTTGTCACTAATGTTCTTTTTGCCCGTTTCGTATAGCCTGTTTTCCCCCCCGTTGTATGGTCATACAGCCCTGTTAGAAGACGATTTTTATTTTTCCATACCCTGTCCCATTTTTCAGTTGGATTTGGTGCACGATGAACTTTTGTGCCGGAAATTTTCCTGTATGTATCATCTGTCATCGCATATTTTGTTAAAAGAGCCATGTCGTAAGCAGTTGAATAATGGTTTTCATGGTCATCAAGTCCATGCGGGTTGGCGAAGTTTGTATTTTTCATTCCTATTTCCTCAGCCTTTTGGTTCATTAAATAAATAAAACCATCCAAACTCCCACCTACATACTCTGCAATGGCCACGGCGGAATCATTACCAGAACGAAGCATTAACCCATAAACAAGATCCTCCAGCTTGATTTTTTCTCCCGGCTTTAAATAGATTGAGGAACCTTCAGCCCTTACAGCGGTGCTACTGACGGTCACGGTTTTGTCTAATTTCCCTGATTCGATCGCCAAAACGGCGGTCATAATTTTGGTAATGCTGGCAATCCTTCGTTTTTTATGGGCCTCTTTTTCATACAAGACCCTGCCTGACTCTTGCTCCATTAAAATAGCACTGCTTGCACCTGCATAGGTGCCCGCTTCCGTTTGCAACGGGAAATACAAAGTAAAGGAAGAAATAATGAGGATACAAACAATCAAAAACCTAACTACATTCATGGAGAAATCCCTCTTCTCAATAATGGGTTTGTACAAGTCTATGCAGCGGAGGGTCCGTTATGACAAAAATAGAAAAGCGAAAGCGCCTTGCCCAGCGACGTATGGACTGGAACACTCCCTTCTTTCGATAAAGGAAACACGAAGAGCGCGAACGTGTGATTCGATCTTGACGCAATCGTTGCGGAGGAAGAGAGAAGTACACTAGTCGCTAGGCGCTGGAGCTAGACATTAATCTGAATTCAGAGAATGAATTCTCTCTTACCTATTACGGAAACAGCCTCTCTCGCTTATTCCATTTTCCATTTCAGTTTGGCTGCGTGGTTGTAGCGGTCGGTGACGTTTTTCCAGTTGATGATGTTCCACCAATTGTTGATATAGTCAGCACGATTGTTTTGATATTGCAGGTAATAGGCATGCTCCCAAACATCTAATACGAGGAGTGGAATCGTATCCCATTGTGTTAGGAGCATATGCCGTTCGGACTGAAGGATTTCAAGGTGATGGGCTCTTGGCGACCAGACGAGAATCGCCCAGCCTACCCCTTCAACCGCTTTGGCTGCTTCGGTAAAATGCCTTTTAAAGGCATCAAAGCTGCCAAAGTATTTTTCAATTTCCCTTAATAACGCTCCCCTTGGGGTGCCGCCTCCTTTCGGGCTCATATTCTGCCAAAAGATCGTATGAAGGTAGTGTCCTGAGCCGTGAAAGGCCAATTCACGCGACCAATGCTTCACAAGGGAAAAGTCACCACTTTTTCTTGCTTTTTCAAGTTCTTTTTCTGCTCTGTTCAACCCATCGACATAGGATTGATGGTGTTTTGTATGATGCAGACGCATAATTTCCTCTGAAATATACGGTTCAAGGGCATTATACGCATACGGAAGCCGCGGCAGCTTGTGGCCACCAATCGGAACAAACGGCTCGCGTTGAAAAACCATTCCTACCTCTTGAATCAGACTACGCCGATCAATTGCTTTGACTTCATTATCATCTATATAAACCTTTCCTCCATAAGTGCCACCATAAAATTCAGGAATCAAGCCAGCTATAGCACGAACCAAAGTCGACTTGCCACTACCGGAACCCCCTACTACTAGAACAAACTGCCCCTCGGGAATTTCTAAATTAATTCTATCTAATGAT